>NZ_JBMQQG010000066.1:0-15366 GCF_057362405.1 Ginsengibacter sp. | reverse complement strand
GTTCACCTTGGAATTTTCTGAACAAACTGCTGAGGAATATATAAGCGATTTTTTGGTAGCAAGATTTCATCCACATTCTTTGATTATCGGTTATGATCACCGCTTTGGAAAAAACCGGCAGGGTGATTACAAATTGCTGGAATCTTACCAGGCTACTTACAATTTTTTGGTAAAAGAAATCCCCGAGCATGTGTTGCACCATATTATTATAAGTTCAACCAGGATAAGACAGGCACTTAAGGAAAAAGACCTTAAAACTGCGAATGAATATTTAGGCTATTCCTATTTTTTTGAAGGAAAAATAATTGAGGGCGACAAATTGGGAAGAACGTTAGGTTACCCTACTGCTAATATAGAAGTCAACGACGCAAACAAATTAATTCCCGCACATGGCGTTTATGCGGTAGAAGTTGCTTTGGATGATATATCACACATCGAAAAGTATAAAGGTATGATGAACATAGGCACCAGGCCTACGGTAGGCGGCACAAAAGAAGTTATCGAAGTAAATATTTTTGATTTTGATAAAACAATTTACCAACAAAACATCAGGGTTTATGTAAAATATTTTTTGAGAGATGAGGTAAAGTTTGACGGCCTTGAAACCTTACAGGAACAACTTGCTCTTGATAAATTAAATAGCTTACAAGTGTTGAAAAAAACTTAATTACTAACTCCTGTCTTAATTATTTTATAAACCATTTCTTTCATCAGCGATCCCCCGGATGTGCCATAATTTTTTATTCCAATACTTTTTAGATTGTAATAATGAAGCAACATGATTACCTGTTCAGCTTCTGCATAAGAATAATTCATAAGCATATCCATCGCCTGCTGAACTAAAAACGGGTTGTTATAAAATATCGGCCTGAGCGCTTTCTCACTCTTATCATTCATCTGGTAGATAACCAAAATTTTTGTAAAGTAGTTGTAGAGAGAAGGCAGTACCAACTGAATGGGCGCCGCTTTAGGATTCGCTTCAAAATACTGAATTATCCGGATTGCTTTTGCCAGGTCTTTTTTACTAAGGGCATGTTGCAGTTCAAAAATATTATACTCTTTGCTAACGCCAATGTATTTTTCAATATCATCTTCCGTGATGTTTGTTTCCGCTCCCAGGTTGATCGAAAGCTTTTCTACCTCGTTGGCGATCCTGCTTAAATCGTTGCCAATATGATCAACCAGCAATGTTAAAGCTCTTGGCGTTATCTGGTATCCCTTCGACTGCACATAGCCGTTAGTCCACGAAGGCAATTGGTTTTCATAAATTTTCTTAGATAAAAAAACCTCGCCATTTTTTTTTATCAGCCTTGCAATACGGCTTCTGCCGTCAATGGTTTTACCCTTATAGGATACCACAAACACTGTTGAACCTAGCGGTTTTTCAATATACCCTTCCAATTTATCAATGTCTTTCATTTGCTGGGCTTCTTTCAACAAAACAACCTGCCTTTCAGCAAACATAGGGTAGCGTCTACAGGAGTTTAAAACATCCGCCCAGTTAGCATCTTTTCCGTAAAAAATACTCAGGTTAAATTGAGCATCAGCTTCACTCAAAATCTTCTTTTCAGCGTAATCCATCACCTCATCTATATAAAATTCTTCTTCCCCTTCCAACCAATAAAGTGGTTTAAAGATATTTTTTTTCCAGTCAGACAGAATAGTTATTCCACTCATCTTTCAAAGATAAAATTTTACAGTTATTCAAAAACGTATTGATAAATTTTTTGAAAAATTATAAATTGTGAGCTGGGATGGTATTGGAAAACATATAATGTATATCTTTAAAAAAAATCTTTAATATGAGTTACGAAAATTTCCCTGAAGGCAATGCTCCCGAAGAAAAAACGCCGCTGGTTAGGAATAACAACAACCGCAATATTTTAACGGGCATACTCATTGTCGCCCTATTGGGCACCTGGGGCTATATCATTTATGATAAAAATAAAACCAAGCAGGAAAAGCAGGACCTTACGACACAATTGGTTAATAGCGATTCTTCTAAAAACGAATTGCAACGTGAATTAAATGACGCTGCGCTTCGACTTGACGTTCTTAAAACCTCGAATGTAAAGGCCGACAGTCTTTTAAAAACAAAAGATAAAGACATCGAGGAACTTAAAAATAAGGTGCAGAAGATCTTAAACGACAAGAATGCAACCGCCGCCCAGTTGGCCGAAGCAAAGCGATTAATTGCTGAATTGAAAGGAAATATTGAAACATACACGGCGCAAATTGAAGAATTAAAAACCCAGAACACGCAATTAACGCAAGAGAAGCAACAGGTCACGCAAGAACGTGACATTGCCAACAAGAATTACGATTCGGCCAACCAGGTTATTAAACAAAGAGAAAATGTAATTGATATTGGTTCTACTTTGCACGCTTCCAACTTTAGTATAGTTGGTTTAAAAGAAAAAAGTAGTGGCAAGGAAAAAGAAACAACAACAGCAAAAAGAGTTGATAAACTAAGAATATCTTTTGATATTGATGAAAACAGGATCACGCAAACCGGTCCGAAGGATATTTACATTTGTATCACTTCTCCCGATGGAAATCCCGTGGCAGTAGATGCATTAGGTTCCGGAAAATTTAAAATACGGGATGGTTCTGAGATACCATATACTGAGAAAGTTCAGATAAATTATGTCCAGGGGCAAAAGCAACCCGTTACCGTAGAATGGAGCCAACATAGTAATTTCCAAACGGGAAATTATAAAATTGAAATATATAACAACGGCTTCAAAATTGGTGAAGGAGTTCGCTCGTTTAAGAAGGGTGGCTTGTTCGGATAGCAAATTATCGTAACAGCATTTGACCATAATAAAACGCTTTCCGTGAATAATGGAAAGCGTTTTTATTTGAAAAATGAATTTTAAAACGGATCTAAAATGCCTGATATTTGAAAGGCGCTGAAACTACTCTTCAAACTTTTCCGACCCCTGTCAATATAATTATTTTGAGGCCAAAGGAGGCTTTCCTCCCTCCGGCACAAAAATTAAAGCCGCAGAATTCATACAATAGCGTTTGCCCGTTGGAGCAGGACCATCATCAAATACATGCCCCAAATGCGAACCTGATTTGGAATCCACGACTTCCCATCGTACCTGTCCATAACTTTCGTCCCTTACCAATTTAACTGCATCCGGATTAATGGGAGCGTAAAAACTTGGCCACCCGGTACCTGAGTCAAATTTAGTATCAGAACTAAAAACCGGTTGCAGGGAAGCAGCGGAATAATAGGTGCCTTTCTTATAGAAATGATCGAGGGCGCCTGTGCCAGCTCTTTCGGTGCCTTTTTCCCGCAGAATATAATATTGTTCGGGCGTTAATCTTTGCTTCCATTCACTTTCCGAAAGTTTCATGGGAAAGTTTGTAGTCTCAGGAACTTTCTGCGGATCAGGATATTTCGTACCTGAGTTCTTTGTTGAAGTAGCTTCAGATTGGGAACTTTTAGTTTGCGACTGGGTACAATTAGTCAATAACAAAGAAGTGACGATTGACAACAAGTAAATAATTCTTCTCATCATAAATTTTTTTTATCTATTTACGAGACAAAATTATAAAAAGGTTCCTTAGGAAATGTTAAGAAGCTGAGAATTGCTACACCATTGAATTACAGACTTAAACTATTTTGTTTTATTAGTTTGAAAATCTTTGATAAATTACCTGCATCCACTTTAAGTATATACATTCCGGAAGGAAGGTTGCTAACGTTGATGGTAGTTTTTTGTGCTGTTATAACCTTTGTAAGATATTGCCTTCCCGTTACATCGTAAAGTTTAACAGTCATGCCGGTAATATCTGCCCCATTCTTGCAACTAATAGTAACCTGGTTACTAAATGGATTCGGGTAAACCGAGATTGTAATATTACTTGAGGTTGTTACTGAGTCTGTAGGAAGCGGCCCTCCCTGCGCAAGAGAACTGTCGCAAACGGATGAATTCAGGAAAGAATTCCTGAAATTTCCCAAAGCAAACAAACTGCGCATTTCATTTGCCTGGCCCCGGGTAAACATATTCATACAGGCGTCATCGGTGAAATCCATAAAATCCATAAACATATCGCCGTAGGAATTAATAGAACAGGAAGACAAATGAGGAAATGAAGCACAACCACTATTGCTTGATTCCTGCGGCGGAGTATCAGCAATACCATCGTCACCACACTGGGCATCACCCCACAAATGTTTGAGTCCAAGCCAATGGCCAATTTCATGTGTTGCCGTTCGTCCTTTATTAAAAGGAGCGGCAGCGGTACCTGTAGTACCCAGTGCGGTATATTGTATCACAACACCATCCTTTTCTGCCGGGCCACCAGGCATAACTGCGTAGCCTAACGTGCGGCCAAAAAGATTACAAACCCAAATGTTGAGATATTTTTTGGAATCCCATGCGTCATCACCACCCGTTGCAGAAAATTTCATTTCGTCATCTGACAGAAATAAATCTGAACTGGTATGCTTGTGTATTATGCCTGTAGTGTATTTGCCATCAGGATCTACTTTTGCAAGACAAAATACAATTCTTGCATCGGCAGCCACACTTTTAAATGGGGCCGGTGTGTAAACAGTATCTGCATTATGTCTCCTATAGTCATTATTCAATACGGCCAATTGAGATAAAACTTGTTGGTCGCTCACATTTTGTACACTTGTATTATATAAAACATGGAAAACAACCGGCACAACAATTACTTCACCGGGTAAGGTATCGCGTGTATTTGAATTATCTACATTGGGTATGGAAGAAAGTACCAAAGGAGTGCTATTTTTCTTTACGTACTCCGGTGTGCCACATCTCTGGGCCGAACCGTAAATTGTAAAACTTAAGCAAATAACTGTAAAGATAAATTTCATTTTCCCTGTTTTGATTCAGAATCGTCCTAAAATGATAGTAAGCGGGATTAAATAGGAATGCTGAATCGGGAATTACAGAGGATATTAATAATGCATGGGATAAATGGAAGCGAAGAACATCAACTAAGTTTGAATGCGTTATTTACCTTTGAAGGAAAGTTGGTTAGCGCCAGTAACAGAGGTTGATGAGTGCAAATAAAACACAAATTTCCCATATCTCAAAGCGTTCATTAAAAACATTTTATAAATGAATTAACACGTATAACAAAGCCGTTTGCTATTTTTACAGCGCCTAAAAATATGTAATGATTAAGAAATTTACGGGAATCGCATTAATAGTACTTTTATTCTCTTGCAACAACAATACTACCACCCCAAGCGAAGATCCGACGCTACCCTTTGCAAAACCCAATAATATTCCTCCACCCCAGCAAATTACGTTCACAATTGACAGCGTATTTCCTCATGACCCTAAGGCTTTTACCCAGGGACTTCAATTTTATAAGGGAAAACTTTACGAGGGAACCGGCCATCCAGATGAAGAGCACCAAACAACTTTGAGGGTTGTTGACATCAAAACCGGAAAGCCTGATAAAGAATATTTTATACCGGATAAATCAATTTTTGGTGAAGGCATCACTATTTTCAAAAACAAGATCTATCAACTTACCTGGCAAAACCACAAAATCTTTGTCTACAATGTCGACGACATCATGCATCCCATAGAAACATATGACTGGAGCTTAGATGGTTGGGGATTGACCAATGACGGCAATAGCCTTATCATCAGCGACGGAACATCTAAACTATATTACGTGCAGCCGGATGAAAAGACTAAAGAAATGAAAACAATAAAAATTCTTACAGTTGCCGATAATACCGGCGAACTCGACAGTCTTAATGAACTTGAATATATTAATGGGTATGTTTTTGCGAACAGGTGGTATAATGATCATATTTATAAGATTGACACCTCTAATGGCCATGCAGTTGGTATAATGGATTTTACAGGTCTGCTTCATCAATACGACCAGACGGACCAGGTGGGAAATGAAGCGGTATTAAACGGAATAGCTTATGACAGCGCAACTAAAAAATTATATATTACCGGTAAAGACTGGCCGAAGCTTTTCGAAATCAAGCTGAATAACCCGTAGATTCTAAGCAGGAACGTTGAGCTCTTCTGATTTTTTTGATGTTTATTAAATTCTAAATGCAATTTCTTTCTGACAAAAAATAAATCAAACTTAATTACTTTATAAGTTAGTTTCCTTTCCTTCGGAGGGACGTTGGGGTGAGATTACATAAATTATTGAACTGCATTTTTCTTGGTCCGAAAGAACTTTAAGATTTGAAACACCACCGTTAATGAACGCTTTTAAAATATTTGAACTACCGTTCTTATATTTTTCGCTGAGCATGCTTACGTAAAAGCTATCGTACCACATCGGCTCAATTGAAATTACCTCCATATTATGCATAGATAACAGCTTACGCATAGACGCCGGAGAAAAATGATACAAGTGTCGCGGCACGTCGTACGCAGCCCAAAACTCCTTATAGACTTTTGCATCATAACTAGTATAATTAGGCACAGCAATAAAAAGTTTTCCCCCCCGTTTTAAAAGGTTCTTCAAAGCTTCTATATACCGATGAAGTTCATGTACATGCTCCAACACATGCCACATTGTAATTGCATCATAGCTACTAACGGGCAAAGAAAATAATTTCTGAGAAGGCTGCAAGTCCAGGTCATATAATTCCTTTGCTTTCTTCCTTGCCGTTTCGTCCGGCTCAAGGCCCGTAATTTCCCAGGCAGATCGCTTCATGGTATTCAAAAATGCTCCAGTTCCGCAACCCACGTCGAGTATACTTCCTTCAGATTTACCGGTAAGGTTTTTAATCATGTTTCGTTTCTTTATCAGCGTGCGACTTCTCACTTTATGATAAAGCTTATTGACAAGCCCCTTGCTGGTATCGCTGTGCGAAATATAATTTTCAGATTGGTAATACCTGGCTATTTCACTTATGCCGGGAATATTTTGTGTAAACCTTAGTGTGCAATCTTTACACTGCCAAATTTCGAATCGCTCGTGGGAAACGGTATAGTCTTCGGCGAAAAGAACCGAAGAAATATTTTTTTGCCCACAACATGGGCAAGCGTCGTACAAGATCATTTTGTTCCTCTCTTCATACAAAGAAAATATAAAATTGCCAATACTACATTTATATATGGTCCCGAATCAAGATTTTGTTTTTCTTTATGTTTTTTTGAATGAATTTTACCTGTAATGAACATTGCAGCAATCAGGGAAAAAATAAGGCGTACGGGCTTTTTTATTCCATTTCGGATACATCTTTTGCTTTTAATAACTGCATTAATATTGGCCTGGCGTTGGTTAATAAAAAATAATGCTGCCCCCGAAACTGCACATACAGCAATTATTGGTCTGTTTATTACCGTTACATTTTGGTTTGCCCTGGCTGTTCTTTCCATTTCATTCATTTCCGCTTTTATACCCTGGATATTTTTTCTATTCAACAAAAAAAATAACAAGAGCTATTTACAGGTAAAAACATTGAACACAATAAAAGTGGCCAGCAAGCAATTGATCGAAATAAATATTTCTAAAATAATTAAACCGGTCTTTGGATATATACGTCTACGCCTCTGTTATGACAACAATAACATCTCCCCAAAATTTGCCCCGGTAAGGATACAGCCAAAAAAGAACTTTTTTTCGTTGGAAACAAAAGGGATATATAACTGGCCATTAAATAATATAAAGGAATACGACATAAATAGTGGCATTATTTATTTTGAAGACTTCTTTCAGTTCTTTTCCTTTACGTCAATACTTCCGGTAAACAGTAATTTTTATACGCAACCGTTGAAAGCCGATACCGGGTCAGTTATTGTTCAACCTAAAAAAACCGAAGACACTAACACACGAATAGACGAAATGAGAAAAGTAGAGGGAGAATTTTTGAATTACAAAAACTTTGAAAACAACGACGATGTAAGAAGAATAGTCTGGAAAATTTATGCAAAGAATAAAGAATTAGTAGTACGGATTCCCGAAACCAATGATCCTTATGCATCGCATATTTATTTTTATGCATCATTTTATAATGCGATAAGCAACGAGGTATTTGAAGAATTTAACGCAGTATTTCTCGATAATTTTAAAACAATTACCTGGAATGTTTACGAGCAATTATTTCGACAGAATGATTTGATACAATATATCCCCGACCAGGAAACAAAAGCATTTTATGCTGATGATGTTGTTCAAAAAATAAAATACATTATCAGCACTTCTTCATGGCAAAAACAAAATGACCTGGTCTCTTATTTTAATAAAGAATATGCCTCTGTTTTATGCATTTCATCAGTAACAGATATTAAGCAATTGGAAGCAGTTCTTGACAGATCCGGCAAAAGTCTTACAGTTATTTTTGTCGAGCTAAGCAAGAGTTTTTCGAAAATGAAAGTTACTGACTGGGTGCAATGGATTTTCATAAACCCACAAAAGAAAAGTTCGGAGAAGCTGCAACTTGCCTTTAATTTATCACCTCTTCGAAAGAAGATATTGGATAATGAAAAAAATATAAAAGAATTATTAAAAACAAGTGAGTGTGAAAGCTTGATTATTTATGCGTGATACTAAATGAAAGTCGAAAAGAAATATAGTGCTAAAAAAATATTTGCAAGAATTACTCTATTGATAATCCCTGCAATTGCTATAGGCACTTATATGCTATGGCATTTAAATGAATACTATGGAGTTTTGGAAAGTCAGTGGGTCAGCGAGAGTTTCTTTTTAGCGGCGGGACTCGTTGCGGGATGCTTGTTTTACAGCTACCGGTTTCGGTTCATTACAACCACGCTGCCGTTATTACTTGTATTGTTTATACTAAGTAAAATTGTAGACAACATTTATACGGGGGAGTTCACTGCATTCTATGCTATCACCAAATTTTATATTTTTTCTTTCCTGTTTTTTACGGGATGGCTTACGGGATGGGCATTTGCGAGACTACGTTGGTTTCCCGTACTGCTTTCTGCAATGCTATTATTACTACAAATTATTGTGGTTAGCAATACAACAGATATAACCGCTAAAAAATTAGTGATTACTTTTGCACCTGTATTATTATTTGCATTTTACATTATTTATACCGCCGAGTTAGTAAGAAATATGAATGACGATGAACCCAACTTTTCATGGTTCATTATAAAGAAATTGTTGGGCTTTGGACTTGTTGCAGGGATCATTTTATTGCTGATTTTCTCTTTTTATAAAAAAGATTTTAAGGCTATTGAAAAGCAATACGGCGGCAACAAAGCTGAAACGCAAGCGCCTAACAAAGAAAGTCTCACTAAAGAAAATAAAGACGGAACCGTTAGCAACAAGAAACAAATGGGACTAAGCGGCGGAAGAAGTTCCACAAAAAGACTCGTGTTTATAGCGAAGCTCGATAACTATTTCCCGAACTCTGAAGTGCCCAACCCACTTTATTACACTTACGATTATTACACAAGGTTTGATACGCTTACGCAAACATTGGAGACAGACAGTCTTATGCCTTCCAATGATTTATTTCAACCCGACCCTTCTAAAATTCCATTATATTTTACCAAAACCGACACTTCTGTTTTACTAAAAAGCGAAAGTTACCTCGACAGAAAAGTGGTTAGCACGGAAGTGTATAAAGCTTTGCTTTCACCTAAAGAATTTTTAGCGCCCGCTACTGCATTTTTTTGCCAGCCTATCGCGGTTGAAAAGGAATATAAACAACAATTCAAGAGTGCTTACCGGGCTAAAATGATGGTGAGTGATCTTAACAGCGCTTACTTCGTTTACAATCCTGCCGGGAATAAAGAATTGGAAAATTTTCAAAATGAAAGATTTCAGTTGCTGCGAAAAATTACCAATTGGAACAATGAAGATTCTGCGTTTATGCGGTATTACACTTTCATTCCACAGGGAGATGATTTTGATTCAATAAGAGCTTTGGCAAAAGAAATAACCAAGGATGCGCCAACTCCTATTGATAAAATAATTGCCATAAGAAATTATTTTCTAAGCGATGATGAAACTGGACAACCATTATTTAAGTACACAGATAATCCGGGCGTACCGGGACTACCAAGTGCCAGCAAACTCAACTATTTCTTATTCCAAAATCATAAAGGTTATTGCGCTTATTTTGCCGGTGCTACACTTTTTTTATTAAGAGCGCTCGGAATGCCGACGCGGGTATCTACAGGGTTTCTGACAATGGATAGAAGTACTAAAAACAAAGGCTGGTATTGGTTTTACGAAGACCAGGCCCATGCGTGGACTCAGGTGTATTTTCCCGGCTATGGGTGGCTTGACTTCGATACAACCATCCCGAGTACCGAACAACAACAGGCACCAGCCCCCGATGGAACTCCCCCGATAACAGTACAAACAGCTTTGTTTGTAACGCATGGAAAAGTTACCGATGTGGATACTGTTAAAAAGCGTGTAGACATGTCAGTTAGTCAAATGATTTACCATGATAAAACATTTGATTTAAAAAAGCCGGTAATGCTTGAAATGGATGTATCCCTGGCAACGATAAGTAAGGATACGGGACAGGTTCCACTGTCCGAACTACAAAAAGGATATGAAATTACAGCACTCTCCTTTTCAGAACAGTTTAAAAATATTGCTTTAAGAGACAGCAATGATTATAAAGACATCTTTGAAAAAATTCCAAAACCCGCTCCCATCGACGAAATAAAAATTATTGATTCTACGAAGGAAAAGCAGCAGGCAATCAAAGAAGTCAGGAAACAGCCGGTAAACTTCAGAAGCCTGTTATGGCTGGGCATTTCAATTTTTGCATTATTTATTTTACTGGTATTCAGCTTACCATGGTTAATATTTCAATGGTTCAGTTATAAAGCCAAAAAGACAAAACCAGTTTCCAGGAAAGCTTATTGGTCTTACACTGCTGCCACATATTATTGCAACCAGCTCGGTTTTTCGAGAGATGATATGTCACCAACCCAATTCGCAAAAGATAAGATTGATGCCCGCTTTAAAACGAAATTTACTTCGTTTATGCATGTTTATCTTAAAAGCAAATACTCTAAAGAAGCATTAACTTCTTCTGAAGAAACTACTGTACAAAATTTCTACGAACCTTTCTATAAGACCATAAAAAATAAAATACCTTTTAAAGAAAGATTCTCTAAATTTTTAAACTTTTACAGAACCATAAACTTTTTTTCAAAACCCAAAATATAATTGAATGGACACAGTGAATACTGAAACTGCCTTGCAGAATATACAACGCCTTACTGATAATATCGAAACCGTTATAAGAGGCAAGCGCAATCAAATAAAATTTGTGCTCACGGCATTGCTTGCCAAGGGACATATTTTATTGGAAGATAATCCAGGTACCGGTAAAACAGTAATGGCCAAAACGCTTGCACACAGCATTTCAGGAGAAAGCCATAATGATAGCGTCATTTTTAAACGCATACAGTTTACTCCCGATTTGTTGCCAATGGATCTTTTAGGCACTCATATATTTGATGATATAAAAAAAGAATTCATTTTTAAGAAAGGACCACTCTTTTGCAACATTTTACTCGCTGATGAAATAAACAGGGCTTCTCCCAAAGTGCAATCTGCCTTGTTAGAATGCATGGCGGAAAACCAGATCACCATGGGAGAAATCACCTATAAACTAAGTGATCTATTCTTTACCATAGCAACACAAAACCCTGTTGAAATGGAAGGCACTTATCCCCTCCCTGCTGCACAGCTCGACAGGTTTTTTATAAAAATAGTTTTCGGTTACGTAGATGAAGAAACTGAACTTGGTATTTATAAAGATTATCTCGGCATCAATAATAACTTACTCAATCTTCAGCAGGTGCTGGGTATCCATGAAATATTATTTCTGCAGCAACAATGTGAAAATGTATTTGTGCACCAAGAAATTATTAAAGCAGTGCGCAACATTGTGTGGGCTACCCGAAAGAATCCCGATATCGTTTTAGCTGCGTCTACTCGAAGCGGCATTATTTTTCTAAAATGCCTGAAAGCATATGCATTAGTGAATGGCCGCACGTATGTTGTGGAAGATGATGTGAAAGATCTTTCCCAGCCTGTATTACACCATAGGCTCATTTACAGGAATAAAGAAGCAAAAACTACTGCGCTTCATAATATTGTTCTAGCCGAAATGGACAGACTTTCTAAATTAAAAATTAATTAAGAAGGATGTTCCGGCTGCCCAAATCATATCTTTTATTTCTTATACTAACGGTATTTTGCGAAAATGCGTTTTCCCAGGTAAATGCCAAACGGTATGAAATTGATGCCAAGCGTATTGGCGTAAATTTTTATGACAAAGATGCGTTGCCACGGAGCCGTGAATTTATTAGGCTGGACAGCACCTATTATGTTGGATGGTATTACGAAGGCATGTTTAAATACGACAGAGCTGCAGATTATCTTGGATACAAAAATTGTATCGAACCTTTAAAAAAAGCCTTCTTCCTTTTTGAAAGGAATTACAAAAATGATCTCAAAAAGGTCTTAACTCCAGGGCGATATAGTTTTGCACAGGCAGACATTGTTCAAATTTGCAATGCCTTATACGACAGCTACTCCAATGTGGAGGAACCGGACAGCGCCATGTGGATTTTGAATAGAATTCAAAGTTGGAACACCGGAGTTGATTTTATGGAATATAATATTAAAGCAGCCTGGACCATTCATCGTAATCGTATTTATATTCATAAATATTCATTTTTGAAAAACACTGTCGAAGGAAATGAGCAACTCGCATTAGATCATTTGTACACAGCGCTGGCAGGCGGTGATGCCAATTCTATTTTTTATCTTGCTATAATACATAACTATTTATTGAATATCGATTCCGCGGCCTTGTACTACGACATACTGAAACAGACCGGTGGATTTTCTTATAACAACTATGCTCATTTCCAAAATACACTCGGGAATTTTGGCGAGGCAATTACAGATTTTGAAAATGATAAATATGCATTTGACAAGAGATTAATTGAAGCGTATTATTTTCTTCCCACACTTTATATTAACAGTGGAAAAAGCCGCGAAGCAATTGACGAAACAAACAGCATCATCTTTACAAATGGCTCTACGCCTGGCTTTGGCTGGTATAATATTGCTTTGGCAAGAAGTTATTTATACAATGGCCAACTCGATAGTTGCGAAAATGCCATCACAAAAGCGGCGCAGTTTAAGGAAGTTCATATCGGTACTACACTGGGGCAATCGCAATATGATTTTGCTGTGAATGTTATAAAATTAATGTTGGCAACTAATAAAATCGAACGCATCAAATTTTTGAATTCGGGCTGGTGGTATTCTTTAAAGGATTTATCCGAAATCAGTGCACTTAAGGGTGAACAGTTCCTTTTAAAATTTGCCCTCGTAAATGAATTAGCGGGTAACCCTGAACGTGAGCAGGTAATCTATAACATATTTGCGAGCGAAAATGTAATAGGGTTTGACGAGATTTTAAGCCTGATGAAAAATATAAGCCCAAAATATTTTGCAAAAGTATATAAACAAAAGGCGCAGACAGAAAAACGAAAAAATATCGTCCGTTATATGCAGCTTTTTTACGGTGAATTTTCTTATGAAGCCGGTAATTATACCGATAGCCGAAACACATTTGAAAATATATTGAATACAGCTTTATTAGACACCGCCCACGAAAAACTTTTCGTAGCCAGGCTATATGAAAGCCTTGCCAGGAGTTATTTTCATGATGGTGATAAAAACAAGGGGGAAGATATGAAATACAATTTTTTCAGAGAGTACCCACAATTGATTCCGTTTAGTGGTTTTACCGTAAAGATGAATCTTTCCATATCCGGTTTAAATAATTCCATGGAACAAAGTATTGTGAAAGAATTAAAAGATTGCTCGATTGATTTTACTGATAACAGCGGAAGCGATATACCAAAAGCCTTTATAAATTTTATCCAGCTAAAAAATAAATACGAAGTGGATTACAGTGTTACTGCCGCGAACGGTAAAATAATTGTTCCTCAGCAAAAAATGTATTTTAAGCAAGATGAAGGAGTTGGAAAAGAACTGGCGCTAAGGTTATTTCGCGTTGGCGGACCAGTGGAATTTGACTGAGTATAAAGGCTGAAAAAATTGCAATTGTCTTTTGGCTTTTTTATAGCACTGAAAACTTTTAATACAATAAAAATACAATGGGCACTGGCATTAGTTCAATGTGGTTCTGTTAGTGCAAACTTAAAAAGTTTTTCGACTTATCTCTTCTTTAGACTAATACCAAAGAATCTTTGTGTTCTTGCATCTTTCCATATCTATTATTCTATCCAGGTTTAAAAACAACTTAGTGTACACTTGTATGTTATGTTACTAACAATTCTTTAACTTTTTTATCCGCCATAAACTGTTCGTAATTATTATGCAGCTGTACGATATCGCACAATCCAGTTGTGGCTTTCATTTCATAACTCATTGATTTTTAATTTTTTTCAGTTTGGCATCACAGTGGAAATGATGCTGGCATAACAATTAAACAATAAGATTTTAAAAATCAAGACAATGAAAAAGACATTCAATTCAAAAAGCAACATTTTAAACAAAGCTAAAAATTTCTGGTTTGCATTACAGCTGCTAATCGTTTCGGTTTCTCTGCCTGTACTGAGTATCGTTCAAATGTCGCGTACGACAAGTGATTCAAATTCACATCAACAGCAAGAAGTAAATAAAAATTCGGCGAATCAAAACCAAACTACAGGTTTCCAAAATGCAGCAAAGACGGTCAAATTAAGTTGAGAGGGTTTATAACAAATAACAATTCCAATCATCTTAACAATCATAAAATGAACCATACTTCAATGTTGATTCCAGCTTTTGTTATAGCTTTAATATGGCCGGTGCCATTACCGGCCTTATTTATAATCTAACTAAGGTTTTTAATTGATGGACGGCTTGTTACAATTCAACAAAAAGTATTTTACTATAGCCGTTTGTATTTTTATTACCGAAGTTGTTATCGCATTATTCCTTCATGACGAAATCATCCGCCCTTACATCGGTGACTTCTTAGTAGTGATCTTAATTTATTGCGCAGTAAAATCTTTTTTAAACACACCGGTATTACCTACTGCGTTTGCGGTTTTGCTTTTTTCTTACGTCGTCGAATTCTCCCAATATTTTCACCTGGTAAATCATCTCGGCCTGCAAAATTCAAAATTGGCCCGAACTATTATCGGAACTTCATTTGAATGGGCTGATCTCGCCATATATACGGCCGGTATTGCAACCGTGATTATAATAGCAACACGGTTTGCAAACAGAAATCATAGTTAAAGGAAATTGACTTTGTAAAAGGAAAATTCCGTTCTAAAACATTTCAAATAATAACTGAAAGTTATCGAATAATAAATTGCGTTTGATGCAGGTGCGCATCATGGATAATAACCT
>NZ_JBMQQG010000065.1:0-21721 GCF_057362405.1 Ginsengibacter sp. | reverse complement strand
TTAATCCGTCTAGTTGATCGACTCCTATGAGAAGATAAATTAGAGTGAAAAAAATATTAATAGCTACATAAAAAATGAAAATAACCGTGATGAATCTCCAGAGAGGCAGGTTAAGCATGTCCTGGAACAAACTGAAGCGTTTGAAAAAAGGCATTCCTTCTTTTACAAGGTTATAACTTCCATCCTTATTAATAAAGCGGCCACCTGTATCGTTGGTGTTGCTTGCAAAACCAGTATCGTTATTCTGCTTTGAAAATGGGTTTATTTTTTTTGGCGATGACATTATGAGTTGCTGTGTTTATAGTACAAATCTATTCCATAAGATAAAGTAATTTTTAAAATTATAAACACAGTGAAGGCGTGCTACCGATATTGAATGTTAAACTTTATACGCATCACTTTGTTATAACTAAAAACCATTATGAATGACGAATGAAAATAAAAGCAATTTTCTACATCACCAACCTCTTACTGCTGAAGCATTAAATAATTTAGAAGAAAAAGGATACAAATATTTGCAAGTGCAAGGTTTTACCATTGACCATCATGCCGAGTATGTGGATCCTCATTACCTGATGCTGGTGCCAATAAAAGAACTGCCCTTCGACCAGGCCAAAATGGATATTTACGAGCCCATTGCCAGTGATATAATCAAAGATTGGATAGCCAATAATAGCAAGTACAGGCTGCAGGTTTATTTGGCGGCAGGAAAATACAAAGATTAATAATGCGTAGAATTGAATAATCAGCTCATTTAAAAAAGCAGGCAAATCTACAGGTACATTGCAGGGATTAACCCTTGGCGATTTTTTTCCGGAATCGCCACGCAAATTTAGTTTCCATAGGATATATAATTATAAAACGGGAACTGATTTTTAATTGAAAAATATATGCCCGCACAATTTGGTTTTATTTATACTGATGATGATTTCCGGGATTAAATTGATTCCTGAAAAGTGAACTCAACAGTAATTTAATCGAAGGGAGCATATAATTTTGCGATATGAATATCACAGCATTTACAGAAAGCTTACAAACAAGTCAACCTCCCGGTAATATGTCAGTTTATCTGCAATCCCTTTGGTACGACGCAAAAGGCGATTGGAACAAAGCACATCAATTGATACAGGACGTGGAAGATAAAAATGCCTCATGGATACATGCCTATCTTCACCGCAAAGAAGGAGATGTTTTCAATTCAGGTTATTGGTATAACCGGGCCGGCAAAAGCCGACCATCAGTTTCCTTAGAAAAAGAATGGGAAGAAATTGTAGCAGCACTAATTTGATTGCAACAAAATTGACAAAAAACAAATATTGATTCTACAGGGTCAGTTTACCAACTGCCGGTATCATTTCAAACAAAACATAAAGTTATCTTTCCTGGATGCTGTATTAAAAAATTAGTTGCCCTTATTCAAGATTATAGTACCCATTATTAAAGAAAAAAAGCTAAAACTGAACAAGGAAGTCAAAAATAGATTGCTATATAAATGGCTATTAAGCTCGCAGAGTAAAATAAGAATACCCACGCCGGCTCCACTTAATACCAGAAAAAAACCTATTAAATGTTTGAAGCCCATACACGTATTATTTTTAGGTTAAACATTCATAAAAATTCATCAGGTAACGCCCGGCCACACCATTACCCGTGCTCGCAAAAGATATACCAGTTTTAATACGCGAACTCTTTTTTAGAATTGATTTGGGATATTTACATTAAAATGATAATGGCTTACCTTGTTTGGAACAGGCAAGCCATTTTTGTTTTGAAAAACCAAGTTTGAAATGAGTTATTAAAGTTTTGCAACTATAATATCTTCGTGTACCTGTGAGCGTGAGCTTATTTTATACACCTCAGTTTGATGCGTTTTCAAAGAAGTAACCTCAACCTTGACATTAATGTCTGAAGCAGTTAACTCTTCGTTAGTAACATTAATCATGTATTTCCTGGTGTAGTTAACATCCTTTGCTTTTACTTTTTCTGAATAAATTATATCGTTATTTTCATCTTTTAAAGTGATATAATAAACTTCCGATGCATCAGGATTTAGGTTTAACTGAAATACAGGCTGGTCTTTAACCTTCCCTAAATATTTAAATTCCACGGGATCGCCCGTTTTTGCATGTGCAAATGTTGGAGTTACTAGCCCAACAGTGTAAAGGGTAAATAAACCGATTGCAATTGATTTTGTTTTTTTGATTGTCTGTTTCATAAAGTGAAATTTTTGAATTTAATGATTAAAAACTTTTCTTCAATCAAACAATCATGATGTAAAAGTATAGCAGGGTAAATAACCACGCAAGCCAACTTACGCGACTTTTCTTCATCTTAAAAGTTGCTGAAATTTCTGTAACTGGCTGACCATAAACGACTTCTTGAATTGATGATCTTGATGACCAAAGAAGAAATCGTACATATTCTAACTCGTTCCGTTATCAAATTTTATGGAAATTACCATCGGCAGTCGTAGATTTTCTATGATAGATATACTTGGGTATGTTTTTTTCAAGGCTAGAAATTCGTAGTTGGGGGAATTTTATTCCTGGCAGTTGGTAGTATTACTTTTTAAACTTCTGCATTTTGAATTTCAAAAGTTTTGAAAAGAAAGAGTGAAAATTATTTGCTTATATTTCAGTAGGGATATTCGCGCCTAAAAAAATTCTTTCGACGAATAGTAGTAACCGTTAGTTTGTAAATAAAAAATAAAGGGCCACTTATTCAGAGTGGCCCTTACCCCCAATTTAAGTTGCCCTAAATTTTAATTTTTAATAATTTTTCATGTATGTGCAATTATTTATTTTAATCAAACCATTTGTATTGATGCGCCAGCGTCATTACCTGGGCTTTGGAATTTACCTGTAATTTTTCATAAACATTTGATATATGCTTCCGCACGGTTAAAGTGCTTATGCTTAACGTTTCGGCAATTCGTTTTGCATCTAACCCGTGAATGGTATGTTTAAGAATTTCTTTTTCCCTATCTGATAATAAAGAGCTTAATTGGTTATTTTTTTCATTTCCGCTGGCTGAAGGATAGATAGTTCGGCTCAGTAGATCAAATGCCTTACGGGCAATGGCCGGGCTCATAGGCGCACCGCCGAATTCCTTGCAATTGGTAATGGCATTATGTATTTCAATAGCACTATCGTCTTTAAGTAAATAGCCACTGGCGCCCGACTGAATTGCTTCAAAAAGTTTTTCATCATCATCAAAGACGGTAAGAATGATAAAATGAATTTGAGGATACAATGGCTTAGCTATCTGGATTGTTTGTATGCCATTAAGTTCGGGCATTTCCAGGTCAACGAAAATTATTTCCGGTTGTTTGTTGAGCGGCAAGCCTTTTAATTGTTCGATGCAATCATGCCCGTTAACTGCCATAAAAACAAGGCTTAGATCGTCAAACGAATTAACCTTCTGTTCAAATGTATTGTGGTTAATGGCTTTGTCATCAGCAAACGCAATTAATGTAGGCATTAGTGAACTTTTTTGTAAAAGAAAGGTATTAATTTTTTTCCTGCAATACTAAGTATGTAGTATTGGTTCTGAAGTTACAATTATCATGCTGCCCGACGGTTGGTTTTCTTCCACGCGGAAATATAATCCTGATTCCAAAGCCCGCAATTTCATATTTTTTATTCCGTTACCGTTCTTTATATAGTTGCAATCAATAATTCCCTGTCCATTGTCTTTAACACAAAGCTTCAGCGTTCCATTGCTTTCAAATAAAACTTCAATCATAGTGGCCCCACTGTGTTTTAAGGCATTGGTACAGGCTTCCTGTAAAATGCGGAAAATGTTGAGCGCCTGAATGGCTGAGAATGAGATGTCGTTATTAATCCTGTCCGAAATTTCAATATGAACATTTGGGTATGCCGACATTATTTTTTTAATATAGCTTTTAAAACGATCACTTATTCCTGTTAGGAAAATCTTTTCTTTGTAAGTAGCCCAAATTGTATCCCGCAGATTGCTCATTAATTCAATAGCATTAAGTTTTAAATTGAAAAGAGCTGGTTCGGCATCATTTTTTTTATTTACAACTATATCATCAACATTCGCAATAATTGCAGTTGCGTATGCGCCCATATTATCATGTAAGTCTGCTGCAATTCGTCTTCTTTCTTTTTCTTCTGCATGAATGACTGCTTCGTGTGATAAGCGTTTTTCTTCCGCCATCATAAAAGAAAGTTTCATTCTTTGTTTTTTTCTGTAAATCCTGAAGAGAAGGATAGCCGACACCGTTATTAAAAGTAACAATATTAAAGAACCAAAAAGCAGGTAATTTTTTTTGACAAGATCAAGGTGTTGTGTTACTATTATATTTTCTTTCTTTTGCACCTCGTATTTGCCCTCGATGTCTGCAAGTGCTTCCGCCGAATTTTTTTTATACAGAGAATCCTTAAGTGTTATAATTTTTTTCAGGGTTTCACCATACATTTTGTAGTTGCCGGCGACATAATAATTTTGGGCCAGCCCATCATAAAGCAGCGGCAATTTGGAATCAAGATTGTTTTTTTCAGCCATATCAATTCCTTCTTGCGAAATAGCAACACCTTTTTGCGGCTGATTGTTATGATAATAGTAAACAGCCAATTGGTTCATGTCGCTAACAATAAAAAAGGGATCGCCAATTTGTTTACGAATGTTTACGACTTCTATAAGTTCACTTTCAGCTTGCTTGTTTCTGTTGGTAGCACTCATGATACCAGCCTTTATAGCCAGTGAATTAGCCAGCGACGTGAGATTTTCAAATTTCCGTGCTAAAGTAATAGCTTTATCGATGAAATATTCGGCAGAATCATTCTTATCAATAGAACTGTAAGCAGCAGCGATATTAGAATAAATAAAACTTAAATACTCACCATATTTTTCAGTGTTATGAGCAGCAGGATTTTGTAATGCTGTTCTTAAAAAGCCGATAGCCTCCTGGTTTTGATCCATTTCCATATTAATCCAACCCAAATCGTTTAACGCCAGTAACCCGCTCACTGTATCCCTGCTTTTTTCGGACTCATTTAGTAATAGATAACAAGTAGCGAAGCTTTCTTTGTATCGGTTCAATTTTATTAGCAAACCTATTTTGGTGCCGATAAAACTCAGGTATTGCTGGTTCTCATCGCTATTATTTTTAAGTTTAGGAATATAGGCGTCGCAAACTAATAATGCAGAATCGATTTTTCCTTTTTTTATGAGATAATTTACATAGTAATAATCAGCAAGAATAATGTCGTGCCTGTTATTTTCTGCTGCACTTAATGTTATTGCGATGGATGCATACTTATACAATGTGTCAGTAGAAAGAGAATGCCGTTTGGTGCATAGAGCGAAAATTACTTTAAGTTTCCCCGAATTATTTCTCTCTTTATTTATTTGACTTTTTAAGCTGTCGATTGCATGAGTTTGACAATTGGATTGCTGGTTATATAAACAGCAAACAAGCAGAAAATATAGGTAAGGCTTCCCGAACATTTTCCTCAATAGAATTAATTTAGGTAATAACTGCAATTTAAGAATGCCTTTTCAATAATAAGTCCAACCTACCGATGAATGCGTATTTATTTTACGAATTAATATTAATTATTAAACTCCGTTTGCTTTCGAGATGAAGTAAATATTCAGGAAAACATATAATAAAAGAATACCCTGGGCAACAATCATGTCAAATTTCCCGGCCTGTTTTTCTTTCTTTTCCTTTACGAGTTTTAGTGAGTATGCAGTGGCACTGATGATTACAAAAATAAAAAATAAAGTAAGACCATGCAGTGTATCGACGAGTGTGAAAGAAGTTGATTCAGGCAATGCAGAATCAATAATATATTTATTACCTATAACCGCAAATAGAGAACCCACACTCAATCCGAATCTTGAATCAATGCCATCGGGATGAATATAAAAGCATACATAGGCAATGAGGAACGCTATGTACATTCCAATAAACATTTTCCAGAATAGTCCTGAAGCGTTTCTCGTGATGCTGAGCCTCACCCTAAAGGCACTATATTCAGTATGCGGTTTGGCAAGAGTTTCATCGCCGAAACCGGTTTCATAATTTTTTATACCGATGGAAATAATGCAGCTGTCAATATTCCAGCCATTCAATGTAAAACGCGGATCATAATGTTTGCCAAGCGTGTCGGCAACAAAAACCAAAGAGCGTGAATCATATTGCGAATTTTCGATTGAGAGTCTCAGTTTCTGCTGGTCGAACGGAAAATTTCCGATCTTCCATGAATCCTTCATAACGCACTGTAGTTTCATCAACATATAAATCCGTCCGTCAGAACTGTCAACTGTTGCAAAAGATCTCGACACATTTTTTGCCATCGGAATTTCAAGGTTCTGGAGAAAGTCGAAGTCCTTATTTTTATATTTCAACCACAACCAAAATGTTGTTGTGTATTCTTTTTGCTTAAAGTCAATATCATGTACACTGATAATGTAAATGCCCGTTCTCACCGTATCTGGTTTGGTATCCTGGGCATAACAGCCGGTTGTTATAAGCAGTAAGTTATAAACACTAACAACACAAAAGCAAATTGCTTTTTTCATTTTTCTATAATTATAAAAATGAAAATTAGAGAATAGAAAGTTCTCTGCAAATAATTTTCTAAATAGCCTGGATTTTAGTTAAGTTTTACGCCGGCCGAATTCTTTTGTTCTTTGCTCTTTAAAATTTTATTTTGCAGCCCAATTAAATGCTATGATAAAAGAAAAAATATTAGTGATAGGTGCCTGCGGGCAGATAGGGGTAGAACTAACGCTGGAGCTTAGACGAATTTATGGGGGAGCGCAGGTGGTCGCGTCCGATCTGCGGGAAGAGAATGAATTATTAAAAGGTACAGGCCCGTATGTAAGTCTTGATGTTATGAATAAGGAAATGCTCCACGTGCAGATCATCAGGCAAAACATTACTCAGGTTTACCTGCTGGCCGCAATCTTGTCTGCAACAGGCGAAAAGAATCCGAATCTTGCGTGGAGCCTTAATATGCAAAGCCTCTTGAATGTGTTGGATATCGCTAAAGATGAACAAATACAAAAAGTATACTGGCCCAGTAGTATAGCAGTTTTTGGCCCAACATCGCCGAAAAAAAACTGTCCTCAGCAAACAATTATTGAGCCCATAACAGTTTACGGCATTAGTAAATATGCAGGGGAATTCTGGTGCAACTATTATAATCACCGGTATGGACTTGATGTAAGAAGCCTGAGATATCCCGGACTTATTAGTTATAAAAGTGAACCAGGAGGTGGTACAACAGATTATGCAGTTGAAATTTTTTACGATGCAATAGAGGATAAAAAATACAAGTGTTTTTTAAAGGAAGATACTTACCTGCCTATGATGTATATGCCAGACGCCATAAGAGCAACTATCGAATTGATGGAAGCAGATGCTGCTAACATAACTATTCGTACTTCCTACAACATTTCCGCAATGAGTTTTTCTCCCAAAGAAATAAGTGCAGAAATTAAAAAACATATTCCTGAATTTATGACCACGTACGAACCCGATTACCGGCAAACCATTGCTGAAAGCTGGCCGCAAAGTATTGATGACAGTGTTGCAAGAGCCGATTGGAATTGGAAACCCGCTTACGATTTGAGCAGCATGACCGCGGAAATGCTTAAGAACATAAAGTAATTTCCGCAGAAAATATAGTAAAAGTGCTTCCCACCAGGCATTGCATATTCGAATTTATTGATACATATTTGTACGCTAAATTTTTTCCAGTCTTTACCGGAATCAATTTACTAACCCAATTTTTAACGAAAAACAAAAAAATGAAAAAGTTAATTTTTTCAATTGCATTTTTTACGATTACTATGACTGCTGCTAATGCTCAGAAAAATGACAGCAAACCCACTACCATCAGTATTGCCGGTAATGTAGGTGTACCTACTTCAAGCGGATATTCCTTCGCGGTTGGTGGTGACATTCAAGCCGATTTTGCCGTAGCCGAAGGACTAAAGATTACGGTAAGTGGTGGCTACGAAGATTATTCCGTTAAATCATCTTTAGGCGGTGGTAGCGGGTATTTTATTCCTTTATTGGCCGGGGCAAAGTTTCCTTTCGCTGATAAATTTTACGGCCATGCGCAGTTGGGATATGGATTTGCGAAAGGCGGCGGCGGAGCATTCGGTTATGCGCCCAGCATTGGATACAATGTGAGCGAAAATTTTGATATTTCGTTGAAGTATCTGGCCTTCAGCAAAAATTCATACACTTTGGGAAGTCTTAATCTAAGGCTTGCCTACAATTTCTAAAAGAAAAATGTTTTTTATCTTTTTAAGGCCTCTGGTAAGAGGCCTTATTTATTTAAGTGGAATGATGTTGGGAAGCGGAAGTCGGCATCTAAAAATTCAATACATCTTTCATATTAAAAATACCTTTTCTGTTATGTATAAATTCTGCAGCCAAAAGTGCTCCTGCCGCGAAACCCCTTCTATTGTGTGCCGTATGAATAATTTCTATATCATCAACATCCGAACTATATTTTACGGAATGAGTTCCGGCTGCCGGATCTATTCTCTTACTTAAAATTGGCAGTTCGTCAGGAACCTGTGAGTTTCTATTCACCCATTTGGTTTTATGTGGTAAGGTTGCTATGATTCCTTCTGCAAGGGTAACGGCAGTTCCGCTTGGAGCATCTTTCTTTTCAGTGTGATGTATTTCTTCCATACTAACATTATAATTTGGTTGGTGCTTCATCAACTCTGCCAGCCTCTTATTCAATTCAAAAAAAATATTTACACCAATGCTAAAATTGCTCGCATATAAAAAAGTACCGCCGAGTTCGTTGCATTTTTGTTGAACGAGGTCCATCTTTGCCAGCCAGCCCGTTGTTCCACAAACTACCGGAACTCCTGCATCAAAGCATAATAAAATATTATCTACGGCGCTTTGTGGGCTCGTGAACTCAATAGCTACATCCGCTTTTTGTAAATTTTGTTTGGTGAGTTCTTCGAGGTTTTGATCATGGATACGCAAAACAATGCCGTGTCCTTTTTGTAAAGCAATTTCTTCAATGGCCTTACCCATTTTACCATAACCTAATAACGCAATATTCATAATAGAAAATAATGATTAAAAAATTAATCGTTCAAAATTCGGGTAATTAGTTGCAATTCGTGCAACAAAATTTTATTTTATGGAAGGGGCAATAACGCTTTGGAATGATTGTCTTTGAAAAAGAATACAAATGAAATTCCGGGGCCGGTGTTGGAAGCGTTTAACCCAAGGCGAATTTTCATACTTACATCCGGACTAACATCAAATCCTTTTAAATGCGCATCAACCGTAGCGTCTACCACATTTAATCCCCAAAAGAGCAGGAAAAATAAAACCGAATAGTCAATATTCTGCCTGTATTCATTACGATACGATCGCAGAGATTCTGTGGATAGATTGATAAAATCCGGATACACCTGGTTATCATTACCGGGTATGGTATCCGACCGAAGTATTACTGCCTGCCGTAAGCGTTTATAGGTCTTTAAATTGTAAAAAAATATTCCTGCCGTAGTCCCTAAAGCGCCATAAACAATAGGAATTTTCCAATATTTTTTGTTATAGAACTGTCCCCAACCGGGTAATATTGCCGAGCGCAAAGTGGCAACTTTTGGATTAAATTTTTTCTTGAGAGATTTTTTAGAAACCGTTGAGTCTTTTGTTGTAGTGTCAGGGTTCACATTTGGTTTTATAACCATCGTATCTTCCTTTTGTTGCGCAAATATTTTTATATCATGTAGTATGAAGAGAAAAAAAAATGTGCCAAAAAGTAAGAATGGTTTTAGCATAAGCTTAGTCAACAGGAACCTGCATCTTTTCTAAAATTGAGCTTAATTCTTCAATTGAAAAGTAGTCTAACGTGATACTGCCGGCCCCTTTTTTATTTTGTGTCATTTTCACTTTAGTGCTGAAATGCGATGCTAAATTATCTTCAATTTTCTTTAAAGATGGTGGGAGTGCGGCTTTTACCGAATTATTAACAGCATCTTTTGCAGGCGTATACAACTTTCGTACGAGATCCTCGGTTTGTCTTACGGATAGCTCTTTGTTTTTTATTTCATTAAAAATGTATAATTGTTTGTCGACCATATCCACATTTATAAGTGCTCTTGCATGGCCCATGCTTATAATACCATTTCTCACGGCGGCCTGTATATCCGGCGGTAATTTTAGTAAGCGAATGTAGTTGGTAATAGTGCTCCTTTCTTTCGCCATGCGCTCTGCAAGCTGTTCCTGGGTATAGTCCAATTCATCCATGAGGTGTTTATAACTCAGGGCAATTTCTATTGCATTAAGATCTTCACGCTGTAAGTTTTCCAGCAACGCAAGTTCAAGAACTTTTGAATCTGTTGCTTCTCTTATGTAAACCGGAACATCGGCCAGGCCTGCTATTTTCGCTGCTCTATACCTTCTTTCTCCTGCTATAATACGGTATTTGCCATTGGTGAGTTTGGTAACCGTAAGGGGTTGAATAACGTCGTGTATTTTTAGCGATGCTGCTAATTCACTTAATGAATTTTCGTCAAAATCATGCCTTGGCTGATCCGGGTTTGCTTCAATAAGATGAAGTGGTATGCGGATATTAACAGGATGAAACTTTTCAGGCGTTTCCTTTCTTAAACTGTCTGATGTGGAGGAAAGATCTGCATCAATGTTTTGCAACAAAGACCGGATACCCTTTCCTAAAGCATCTTTTTTATTGGGAATACTCATGTTTAATTTTTTACGAAAATTTTACCAGTTTACTTAAAGATGTTCCATCACTCTTTCTTTCTGATGAATTTTAGTCATATTATTTCTCTGAAGTATTTCTTTCGCAAGATTTAGATAGTTGATGGCACCTTTACTTTCAGCATCGTAGAGAATGGCAGGTTTACCAAAACTGGGCGCTTCGCTCAATTTTGTATTACGATGAATAATACTGGCAAATACAAGATCCTCAAAGTGCCGCCTTACTTCACTCACCACCTGGTTGCATAGGCGAAGCCTGCCATCGTACATAGTCATTAAAAGGCCTTCAATTTGTAAAGAGGTGTTCAGCCTGCTTTGAACAATTTTTATTGTATTCAATAATTTGCCCAGGCCTTCCAAAGCGAAAAATTCAGTTTGAACCGGCACCAACACGCTATCAGCGGCTGTCAGGGCATTCACGGTTATTAAACCCAGCGAAGGTGAGCAATCTATAATTATAAAATCGTATTGTTCCTTAATACCGCGTAGAACATTTTTTAAAACACTTTCCCTGTCCGGGTAATTAATCATCTCTATTTCGGCACCAACCAAATCAATGTGGGATGGGATGAGGTCCAGGTAAGGGATTTCGGTTTTTAATATAACATCTTTTGCCGGCGTGTCATTAACCATGCAATCGTAAATGCCTGTTGTCATGTTATGAAGATCAAATCCAACACCTGTAGTGCTGTTTGCCTGTGGGTCAGCATCTACCAACAGCGTCTTATATTCAAGCACAGCAAGACTTGCAGCCAAATTTATCGCCGTGGTTGTTTTTCCAACTCCTCCTTTTTGATTTGCTATTCCTATAATTTTACCCATATATTAATCAGCAATAATTTTCTTTTGATTTTTTGTCAACAGCCCGGCACCAATATTCATAATAAAAACCTCTTTTGAAAGGGGCGCTAAAGTAAACATAAATTTAAAGACAGCACCCAAATAAAAATCCAAAAAATTTATAACCAGATTTAATAATGAGAATTATTAAACTGGACTGATGCCAGATTGGCAAATTTAAATATTAGGCTTAATATTAGAGAACATTCGTTATACAAAAGCCGTTTATTAATCAACCATCTTCTAACAATCCTATTTTTGTTGAAATTTAAGTGAAGCAGGGTAAATTTATATGATGTACACAATTATAAGCGGAACCAACCGCATTGGGAGTTATACTGAAAAAGTTGCCGCCGAATACCAACGTTTACTAAAAGACAAGAATATTAATGCCGGAATTTTATCGCTCGTGAATCTAAATGTGCTCACGCGTACGCCGGAGTTAATAAAAGTAGAAAATGAAATTTTGATACCTGCTCAAAAATTTATTTTTATTTTACCGGAATATAACGGCACATTTCCCGGAGTTTTGAAAGTGATGATAGACAACACAGATATCAAAAAGGTATGGTACCATAAAAAAGCGCTGCTTACCGGGGTGTCAACAGGCAGGGCCGGCAACTTGAGGGGGATGGATCATCTTTCTGCTTCGTTGAATTATCTAAAAATGAATGTACATCATAATAAATTGCCTATTTCTGTTATCGATAAAGTAATCGATGCAACCGGTAAGTTAAATGATGAAACTTTAAAAGCTATTGATGAGCAATTAACCGAATTTATAAATTATTAATAACGAATTACAGCAATTATACGAATTACACTCACTGGGGTAGTTAATCTTAATTAGTGAAATGGAGTACTAAAATTCGTGTATTTAAAAAACAATATTTTATGAGAACACCCTTAGGCGCATTCATATTCGTAGTTATTATGTTGCTGATGGACACCTATGTTTTCCAGGCAATAAAAACAGTAAGCCAGTCTGCTTCTGCAAAAACAAGCACAATTATTACTTATGTGTATTGGACTATTTCAATAATCGCCATTGTTGGATTTTTACTTTTTGTTTTTACAGGCCCTGATTTTATGCCTAAAAAAGTAAGAACGTATCTTTTTGCAACTGTAATCGGTTTGTTTCTTGCAAAATTTCTTGCCGTTGTTTTCTTTTTAGTTGATGATATAAGACGATTAATACAATTTGTGGCTGGCAAGCTTTTTTTTAAAAATACCGAAGGTGAAATAATTAGTGAAGACCGCATCAGCCGGTCGTTATTCTTGAGTTGGCTAGGCCTCGCGGCAGGCGGTACTTTGTTTGGAAGTTTAGTGTACGGATTCAGTAACAAATATAATTACCAGGTAAAAAAAATTTCTTTGAAGTTCGATAACCTCCCATCATCATTCAAAGGGTTTAAAATTGTTCATTTCAGCGATGTACATTCAGGAAGTTTTACAAATAAAGAAGCAGTGATACGTGGCGTTGATAAAATAATTGCTGAAAAAGCAGACCTCGTTATATTTAGTGGTGATCTGGTAAACGACGTTGCTACTGAAATGAAGGATTACGTTGATGTGTTTAATAAAATAAAAGCTCCGTTCGGCGTATTTTCCACTTTGGGTAATCATGATTATGGAGATTATGCTCATTGGCCGGACAGAACAGCTGCCTTCCGGGAACAAGAAAGAATTGCCGGCAAACATTTATTAACTCCTCTGCAGCAGGCCAATCTCGATCATCTTAAAGATATTCATGCTTCTATGGGCTGGAATTTACTAAATGACGAAAACAGGGCAATTGAAAAAGATGGCGAAAGCATAGCGATTATTGGTGTTCAAAACTGGAGCGCCAAAGCAAGATTTCCTAAATATGGCAACATGGCCAAAGCATATGCCGGTAGCGAAAAATATCCGTTTAAGATTTTGATCAGCCACGACCCCAGCCATTGGGATGCTGAGGTAGTTCCCCAATATGGAGATGTGGATCTTACATTAAGCGGTCATACCCACGGAATGCAGTTTGGAGTTGAAATTCCGGGTTTCAAATGGAGCCCGGTTCAATATGTTTATAAAGAATGGGATGGGCTTTATGAAGAAGGAAAACAAAAATTGTATGTAAATCCCGGTTATGGATTTATTGGTTATCCGGGAAGGGTAGGCATTTTGCCGGAGATTACAGTGATTGAACTGGTTTAAATTATGAAGAAAATTTTGTTGAAACTATTCGCCTTAATGTTATACCAAATTAAATACCTTTTTCGTTTTAATATTTTATCGCCCGGAAAAATAAAAAAAGGAGGCAATCCATTTTCCTGAATAAACCGTTAATACGATTACCAAAAAAAATTCCATTGAATACTACGACTGCTGATAGCTTAATAAAATCACCGGATGCAAATCATATTGCCTTGAAAAGGCGCTCCAGGCATCGCCCTGCTAAGCGTTTCAAACTTAAATACTTTTTCAAGTGGTTGAAAAAAGATCCCACAAAATTTATTGCTTACATCTGTTTTGTTATTTTGATTTATATAACGGTCTTATTTGTGCAATATGCCAATGATCAGAAGAAAGACAGGCAAAATATGAACGCTAATAAAGAATCGAATCTTAACGTAAATAAATAATCGGCAATCTCTAATTGAATTGGCAGCTAATTCAATTCGTTTGCAGGAGAAATTTTTAGGCGCAAAGGCTTTAAAACTTATTCTTCCACATCATACTTTCAACGGGCTTATTTGGTTGCCCGCTATACTTCGCATTTTTCTTGGTGTTATATTTAACTTCAACTTCGCCCTCCACAGGAAAATAAATTAGTTGACCAATAGG
Organism: Ginsengibacter sp.; assembly: GCF_057362405.1. Taxonomy (NCBI): domain Bacteria; kingdom Pseudomonadati; phylum Bacteroidota; class Chitinophagia; order Chitinophagales; family Chitinophagaceae; genus Ginsengibacter; species Ginsengibacter sp. The sequence continues at coordinate 7,311 of NZ_JBMQQG010000065.1, read as the reverse complement.
CATGCCTGCGTACACTCTTACGGGAATTTTGCTGGAAATTTCCAACGTCCAATTGCCGCAGAAGCCCACATCACCTTTGCCTGCCGTGGCATGAATATCAATGCCAAGGCGGCCCGTAGAAGATTTACCTTCAAGAAAAGGAACATGGGCATGCGTTTCAGTATATTCTAATGTTACGCCCAGATATAATTCGCCGGGTTCCAAAACAAAGCCCTCTTCCGGTATTTCAAAATGATTAATCTCATTATGTTTTTTAGCATCAAGAACTTTGTCTTTGTAAGTAGCCAGGTATTTTCCCAAATGCACATCGTAACTATTGCTGCCAAGTTTATCACGGTTATACGGTTCAATTATGATCGTTTTCTTTTCAATTTCCTCAAGAATTCTTGTATCCGATAAAATCATTTAACTGCTTTATTTTATTGTTTGCAAAATAATTCATACATCTGCAAAACAAGCGTAACTTTTTTTTGAATGCCTTTGTTTTATCAACATAATATCAACGATACGTCAAAGCTCGCCGTATGGCATATTACAGAGACAGAAAATTTCTTTCTTGAAAAAGTTCGATTGCACAAGACAATTAGTCATCCGCATAAAAGGTTACAACATTTGGCGGGGAGGTATTTACTTCAATTGTTGCACCCTGAATTTCCTTTACATTTAATAGAAATAGCTGAATCTAATAAACCCCTCCTGCAGGATCAGTCGTATCATTTTTCCATTTCACATTGCGGCGATTATGCAGCGGCGATTATTAGTGAAAATGAAAGCGCCGGTATTGATGTGGAGTTGATTACGCCCAAAGTGCAATTAATACAACATAAGTTTTTATCTGTTGATGAATTAAAACTTTTGCCTGAAATAAATTCCCCTTTTCTAACCTTATGCTGGAGTTGCAAAGAAGCGGTTTATAAATGGTACGGGAAAGGCGGCGTTGATTTCAAAAATCATATTCATCTAAATCAATTTTTAACCAGAAAAGAAATTATTGCGTGCGATTTTTTGAAAGACGAAAAGATATCCCTTCAAATTCATTATAAATTTTTTGAAGGTATGTGCCTCGCATGGCTCAATGGTTAAATAATCACTATTTATTTAGGGGATCCTGGTTTAGTGTTTCACAAATGCATTGGTACAATTCATGATACCTGTTTCTTAAATCATGGGGTTTTTCAAAAAACAGCTCTACACTTTCAGCCCAAAATTCCTGGAAATTTCTCTTTGCATAATCTGAATATATTCCATCGTTATTTTGAGTAATGTTCTGAAAAATTACTGTGCCAAAAACATTGAATTTATTGAAGCCATGGATGAACTTCATATCTTTTGAATCATGTGTGTCAAAATTTTCGTAATAATATGCGTGCGCCATTTCGTGCAGTCCAACATTGTCGCCATCATCCGGTAATTGAAAACCTTTTAAAAAATACTTCCACGAAATATTGATATGATAAGCATCAACATTTCCTTCCAGGTAACGAATCGTTGGTTCAACAGCAATAAACTCCTCGGGGTAAATATTTATAATTTTAAAGTTGGGTAAGATGTAATGTTCAAGCCCGAAACTTAACTGGATAGCACTGGCACTGATAAGAATTGGCATCTCTTTAAAACCGCTTTTATCGTGGATATTAAACGTTTTATCAGCAATAAATTTATTGACCCGTTCAATAAATTTTTGCTGCTCAGGAAAAGCTAAGGCGACAAAATAAGGGAGATGTTTATTGAGAGCACCTTTAACATCGGTTCGTGAAAACATCAGGTCCTTGCCATCATAGGCGAGATAGGGAACAGTATCGTTGTTTTCATCATCAACATCATCTTCATCATCATTTCCTTCATCATCATTTTCGTCAGTACCTGTATCCTTCCCCGATGAAATAAACAAAACTCCCAATACGATGCAAAATCCAAAAACGGCCATAGCTTCTTTAACATGATGGTTATATGCCCACAAAAAAAGGATACCGAATAAAATAAAAAAAACCGCGGCTTGTCTTTTAAAATAGCTCATTGAGTTTTATTCCTCCAGTAAACTATTTTCGTCCAACAAACTCAAATCGATAGAATCCTGCCCGGCAATTCCTTCGATAGATCCCTTTACGTGTGCCGAATTCAATAGAACTTTTTCCAGTTGCTTCTCTCTTGCCTTCCACAAACGTTCCATTGAATCTCTCTCTTTTTGTATGCCAATTTTCATTGCAAAAAAACCTTCACGAATCGCTTTCCATTGCTCATTGAATTCGTTACTTGTTAAATAGTCATATAGCAAGTGCATTTTATCACCTTTGTTTTCCTGGCTCTTTGCAGAAGTGTAAATACGTATGATGCCATCTCTTAAAACGTTTGCTAATGCTTTTACTTCGGAAAATGTGCACACCCAAATTCCATCTTTAAGCCCAAAGCAATCCATGTCTTTCGGCATTGTTTTAGTAACCAGCACCGCAATATCTGCGCCCGTGCTGCGCATATCTTTTTTAAATTTTTCTATCCAGTCGGCACCAAAATTTTCGGTGCGTTTACTTTCATAAATAATCTTGCCGCATTCCTGGCTAAAATTATTTCGTATTAATTGAATGCAGTCGGCGCCTCTTACTCCCTTGCCAACTTCCGTTATGATATCAAAAGGGAAATTGTTGCGTAAGATCTCTTCCAGTGCAATTTCCTGCACTTCGCCCTGGCGCTGCATAGAACCCTGCTCTGCTTTTCGTTTCATTTCATCAACCAATTTTTTTTGATCTTCCAGTTGCTTCTCGAGTTCCTTAAATCTTAAATTATTTTCGGTTTCCTTAATAACATTTTTTTCTATTTCCTGCTTCCTGATTTGTTCACTAAGTATCGCTCTCTCTTCAGATAATTTTTTTTGAAGTGCAATTTCCATTTCTTCTTCTTTGTTTTTTAACTCCTGCACTTTTTTCAAAAATTCCAGTTCTTTTTGTCTCGCTAATTTTAACCTTTCTTCGCTATCATTATTTGCCTGCTGCAAAATTTTTAATTGATTTTCATAATCGCTGCTGATCGATTTTCTGAGCTTTTCCTGAACCTCATTTTCAATTTTCAATTTTTCTTTTTGCATTCTTTCTGCAAATAATTCATTGGCTTGTTCTTTCTTTTTTTCAAAATCTTTTTGCTGATCTTCAAAAATCTTTTGCTGATCAGAAAATTGCTTTAATAATTTTTGCCTGTCATTATTAAATTTTTCTTCATATTCTTTCTCTAAAGATTTTGCTATAGCATCTTCCGGTGCAAATTCATGTTTGCAATTAGGGCATGTTATTAATGTTGGCATAGTTTCTTTGCTTGAATAAGTATAATTGAAAAATTACAATAAAGTAATATTAGAATAGATGATTGGTTATTAAAAATACCTAAGCAATTTCCAGTAAATAATTTGCGTCAATTTTTAATACTTTATGTAACCCCTTTAGAAATGCTACGTCTGCTTTTCGTTTGCCGGAAAGGATCTCGGAAATTTTCGATTTACCTAAACCAAGCTCATCCGCAAGTTTTGCCTGTGTCATTTTATTTTCAAATAACTTTAATTCTACTAATTCCGCAATCGTTCTTGGCGGCCTGGATGGTTTTAATCCTAATACTTCATCCTCGTATTTTTCTGCGGCCACTGCCATTGCAGAGAGCTTTTTTAGTTCGGCAGGAGTTAGATTAGCTTCTCCTTTATTCATGAGATTATACACGGCCACCATAGTTTCATGATAGGATTTTTTTGAATTTATCAGATGTTTCATATACTTATTTTTTAAAATTTACTTTAGCCGCTTCTATTTTATCATACTCCTTGTGATCGCCTATAAATAAAATAAAAACAGTTCTTTTTTTAAAAATGATCAGGGCTATTAAACGATAATGATTACCTTTTATATTAAAAACATATCGGTCATTTCCTACGGCATCGGCTGTACTAAATGTCTTTTTAACTTCATTAAAATTTTTCCAGTTTGCCATTTTAGTTTCATAGTACCACTTCTGCAATGCAATTTCTGCATCTTTATTTTTTTCAGAAAAATCCCTGATTATCGATTTTGATATAATAACCATTTCGTGTAAAAATAGAATTTTATTCTGAAAAATAGAACTTTAAAAATCCATAAAAAGATAAAAAAAACCCGGAATAATTCCGGGCTTTGTGCGGCAAAGGAGATTCGAACTCCCACACCCTTTCGGGCGCTACCACCTCAAAGTAGTGCGTCTACCAATTTCGCCATCGCCGCATATTTGTAGATAATACCCAAAGCAAATTTTATAAATTATTATTTGGACTGCAAATTTAATAAAACCCTTCAATTAAACTTAAGTGTTTAAAACAATCCTGAAAGTAGTTCCCTTATTGGGCTCCGAAGATTTTACATACAATTGCCCTTTATGATACTGTTCAACAATTCTCTTTGAAAGTGATAAACCAAGGCCCCATCCTCTCTTCTTTGTAGTGAAGCCCGGCTTAAAAACCTTTGAGACATTTTGCTTACTAATGCCTCTTCCGTTATCAGCTACATCTATAAATACGTGGCCCGGTTGCTCCTTAATTTTAATGTTGATATTGCCTTTTCCTTCCATCGCGTCCAAGGCATTTTTTAAAAGATTTTCTATTACCCAATCAAAAAGTGGTGCAGATATGCTTGTAATAACCGGACCGGCCGGCGCTTCTACTGAAAAACTCACTTTATCAGTAGATCTCCTTTTAATATAATTTACCATTTTTTGAACCTGTTCTGTAATGTTGTATTCTTCCAGTTTTGGAGCACTGCCAATTTTACCAAACCGATCACTTATGAGTTTTAACCGGTTCACATCCTTTTCCATTTCAACCGAAATGGATTTAGACAGTTGACTTTCCTTCAACATCTCCACCCAACCTTCCAACGAAGAAATAGGAGTGCCTAGTTGATGCGCTGTTTCTTTCGCCATGCCTGCCCACACCTGGTTTTGAGTTGACCGGTTCCTCGTGGAAATTGCATAGAGAGTAATGACGATGAACAGCGCCACTATAAATAATTGCACGATGGGATAATACCTAACCTGTTTTAATAAATCAGAGTCGCCATAATAATATTTATTGATGATGACGGGATTGTTGCTTATTTCAATTGTAATTGGATCATGTTGTTTTTTAAACTCTGCCAGTTTTTTACGAACATAATTGCTATCCTTTTTTACAAGCGACGAATCGAGGTTTAACACCTCCCCGGATGGTCTGTCATTTTCATCGGTTTCGATAATCGGAATATCCTTATTTTCTGAAGTAATAATATTGGTGAGGTCCAGCGATGATCTCTCAGTAGTTTCAGCCCGGGTTTTTAATGCCTGTACCCACACGTTAACTTTTTGGCGCTCTTCAGCGGCAATTTTTTTAGCCAGGAAATTTGAATAGAAGATTGTGCCCGTAACGATGGCAACTGCTATTACAGCAAGCCATGTCCTGAAGTTAAAAAGCTGACCGAGCATTAAGAAATGGTTATTATTAAATGATTAATGCCAAATCTAAAAGCTATTTCCCATAATTATCTGAATTGAAATCTAAAATTTTTATGTTTGTACTCTATTAACAACAATATAATTGATCTCTTCACCCTCAGTAGCTGCTGTAATCCTTAACTGGAACGGGAAATCTTTTCTGGAAAAGTTTCTTCCTAGTGTGATGGAGTCTACATACAAAAACCTTAGCGTTATCGTTGCCGATAATGCATCTGATGATGATTCGATTGATTTCCTGGAAAAGAATTACCCTGGTGTAAAAATCTTGCTGAGTAATACCAACGAAGGATTTGCTAAAGGTTACAACTCGGCACTCAAGGAGGTCTCAGCCGACTATTATATTTTATTGAACAGCGACATACAGGTTACCCCGGGGTGGATAGAGCCCATTATTTCCATGATGGAATCGGATGAAAAAATTGGCGCTTGCCAGCCCAAAATTTTATCTTTTAAACAAAGAAAACAATTTGAATATGCAGGCGCCTGCGGCGGATTTATTGATAAATTGGGGTACCCATTTACACGCGGCCGTATTTTTGAAACCTGCGAAATTGATTGTGGGCAATATGATAATTCAACTCAGATTTTTTGGGCTACCGGTGCCGCATTGTTCGTAAGAGCCAAAGTATTTCACGAATTGAACGGCTTTGATGAATTTTTTTTCGCTCACCAGGAAGAGATAGACTTATGTTGGAGAATGCAACGTAAGGGTTATTCAATTTATGTAGTTCCATCTTCCGTTGTTTATCATGTTGGCGGAGGCACTTTGCCAATGGGTGATCGCAAAAAAGTATATCTCAACTTCAGGAATAACCTGGTAATGATGACCAAAAATTTACCAGTATTTGAGAGAACATGGAAGATTCCGTTGCGGATAATTTTAGATATTATAGCTGCCTACCGGTCACTGATAGACGGTAATTTCAGCACATTTATTTCAATTGCTTCTGCACACTTGCACTATGCCGAATGGGTTTTTACCGGTAAAAGAGGAAAGAAATTTTCAAAATTAAAGATGAAAAATATTTTGCCCGTTTATGATGGAAGTATTGTTTGGCAATATTATATAAAGCAGAAAAAAACATTTTCCGAAATTATCCCTTTTAAAAAATGATTTTTAAGCTCAATCATTTATTTTTGCCGGGTAAAATTTAATATATGGAACACGAAGAAGTTCTTGATCATTCAGAATCCGATAATACAGATAAGGACATTGCTCATAATTGGGTTTCCTCTTCACGTTTTCTTTTTTATTGTCAGTTGGTAATTTTTGCAGCGCTTGTATTAGGAGGATGCTACACCATGTATAAACACAGGTACAAGGGTAAACCGGAAGTAGAAGTTCCCGGTAATACTTTGTACAATCCGCAATACAAATAAATTTTGCTTAAGCGTCGGTAATTATTACTTTTGCAATCCATTTTTTATAGTTCTTAATATTAATGGTAAGTAGCTTTCCAACCGGAAATCGGGATGACGGCGAACCCAAAGTTCTTTTAGATGCGGAAGTAGCTCATTTGGTAGAGCACGACCTTGCCAAGGTCGGGGTGGCCGGTTCGAGCCCGGTCTTCCGCTCATAATTTCCCGACGATGTCGGGATTTTTTTTGATTTTTTATAAATGTGTTTACCCGGGTGGTGGAACTGGTAGACACGCAGGACTTAAAATCCTGTGATCAGCAATGGTCGTGTGGGTTCAACTCCCATCCCGGGTACGATTAAATTTTTAGAGCCTTGTTAGGATTTACTTTCAAGGCCTTTTCGATTTGAAGCAAGCTAAAAATGAAATGCAAACGACAACAGTAAACCCGCCACAACTA
>NZ_JBMQQG010000064.1:0-2938 GCF_057362405.1 Ginsengibacter sp. | reverse complement strand
CTTAAGCTGCAAGGCAATCGTGTCTTTATTTTGGGAATGTTGTATAACGAAAACCATTAGAAAAGTTATAATAGTGGTGCTGGTGTTAATAACCAGTTGCCATGTATCAGAAAATTTGAAAATCGGGCCCGTTGCGGCCCATGCTACTATAAAAGCCGTAGCTATTATAAATGCATAGGCGCCGCCCGTAATTTTTGTAACAACGGCTGAAAAGCGGTTAAAGAATCTGCTGAATTTGTTGATACGTCTTTTCATATTTTTAAGTTTGATGAAATAAAAGAACGATTCAATTAATATAATTACTCGCTATAAATAATTTTGGCACCTGCTTTAATAAAAAAATGCCTGGCGGTTGATCCTTGATTATGCATCCTTATCTTTTGTGCAAATGGTATTGGCACTCCAAATTAAATTTTGATAACGGTCTTGAATATCCGGGCTCTTCGGGCAGTTGCCACATTTATATTTTCACAGGCACTATCGGTAATCGCTTCATCGGTTTCGTTCTCCGTCTGCAAAAGTCCTATACAATTGTTTAGCCACTTTATTTGGGCTCAGGGCTTTTGTAACGAAGCCTTCATCAATAATTTTTCGTATAGTCAACTTTATAGGGTGGCTGGGAATTCCCGTGACTCTTTTATCTTAGACTGCTTTCGTTTCGTTTGCCAGGTTGCGAAGAATTAAATAATTTGATTTGTTATCTTTGTGAATAAAATGGGTTAACGAAAAAAATCATTTCTCACCCTGGGCAAAAATATACTCAAATAGGTATTGGCAACCGGGTGTAATAATGAGGTTCAATGTGATAAAACCCTTTGCCGGTTGATGTTTTAAACATTTCTTGTTGGCTTTATTTATATTGGCAAAATATTTTATGTATATTATAGTAAATATTTCTTTATTAAATTTTAAATCTTACAACTATGAGCTCAGGAAAAGTATTAGCAGCTGTTTTAGCCGGTGCCGCAGCCGGTGCCATATTAGGTATCTTGTTTGCGCCCGATAAAGGGACAGAAACACGGCGGAAAATTGCAGAGAAAGGTTCAGATCTGGCAGGTTCTGTAAAGGATAAATACAATGAATATGCAGAAGCCATTTCTGATAAATATGACGCTGCAAAACAAAAATTATCCGGTTATACTTCTGAAGGAAAAGATATGGTTAACCAGGCTAAAGAAAAGGCAAATGCAATGAAAAGCGATGTAAGAACCTCCTTGAATTCGTAATTCAGGTATCTTATATTGTAATTACAGGCCCGATAATAAATGATAAAAATGATGGATAGCAAGCCTACCAACGTAGAAGAATTGTTTCAGAAATTAAAAGAGTACGCCGATGTACGGTTGGATTTACTTAAGCTGAGGAGCATCAATAAGATCTCAGGTTTCATGGCGTCTGTTATAACTATTGTTATTTTAACGGCGCTGTTTAGCGGAGTAGTACTCTGCTTAACAATTGGGCTTGCGCTTCTGATCGGTCATTGGTTAGGCAATGCTTATTATGGTTTTTTTATCGTGGGAGGAATTTATCTTATTGCCGGGCTTGTAATTTATTCAATGCGTGATAAATTAATAAAAACTAAGGTTAGCAATAAATTAATAAAGGAACTGATAGATTAATGCAACTTGTAAAATTTCAGTAAAATGGTTGATATAGAATCTTTACCAAATAGTGGTCGAATGATTAATAGCGTTTCGGATTTGGAAACGGCTATAAAAAGGCTGGAAAGAAAAAGGTTATTGCTGGAAGAGGGGATCAGGGACGATTTTCACGAGGTGCTGCAAAGCATGAAACCGACTAATATTTTAAAAAATACGATCCATGAAATACAACAGTCGCCTGAACTGAAACACAATCTGTTTAAAGTAGCCTTAGGCTTAGGAGCCGGATACTTTTCAAGAAAGCTGGTGGTGGGTAAATCTGCCGGCATTGTAAAAAAGGCGCTGGGCGCTGCTCTCCAATATGGCATTACGACTTTTGTAGCCAAAAAAAATAATAATGAGGAAGAAAATGGTCTTCACACAAAGAAGAAAAATCTTCTGAAAAAAATTCTCTCTATTTAACCTCCCAGTTTTTTAAGACATTTTTTAAGATCGATTCCTTTTCCAAGAACGTCTTTAAAAAGATCTCCCTTCTTCTGTACCCGTTCAAGTATGTTATGTATAGTAAATTGCTTGGGTAACAAACCTTTTTTTACTTCGTTCCAAAGTAAAGGCGTCGATACGGTTGCCCCTTCTTTTGGCCGTAGACTATAAACGGAAGCAATAGTTTGTCCTTTGCTGTTTTGCAAATAATCCATATAAATTTTCGCTTCACCTCTTTTTTGCAGGTTTCTTTCAAGGGTTGTAAACTCTTTCAATTGTTCACTGGCCATTACGCAAACAATGTAGGCAAAATCCTTTACCTGTTCGTAGGTATATTTTTTGGCCGTAGGAACATAAATATGCATTCCGCTGGACCCCGACGTTTTGCAAAATGATGCAGCACCGGCTTTAGTCAGAACCTCGTTCACCATGTTGGCAGCATCAATCACCTGGTCGAAAGTATTTTTTGAAGAAGGATCAATATCAATGATGAGATAATCGGGTTTATCCAGGTCCTTTATGGTCGAATGCCACGGATTAATTTCTATGCAACCGAGGTTATTCATATAAGTGAGCGTGGCGGCATTATCGCAAATGATATAATCTATTTCTTTTTGATTCGACTCAGAAAATATCTTTTTACTGGTTACGTAAGAAGGAACATTTCCCGCGGCATCTTTTTGAAAAAACCCCTTTTCATGAATTCCGTTCGGATTGCGTAACAATGATTCGGGACGTCCTTTTAAATAAGGAAGAATATAATCTGCCATCGAAATATAATATTTAATTACATCCCCCTTGGTGATGCCATCTTCAGGAAAATAAATTTTATTGAGATGGGTTGCTTTCACCTT
>NZ_JBMQQG010000063.1:0-37511 GCF_057362405.1 Ginsengibacter sp. | reverse complement strand
TAGTTCTTCTGAAATGGCGGGCTTACCTGCCAATCCAAGTCGCGTGGAAATAGCGCCTTCGTTCATTAATCCGGATGAGCCAATACTTTTATCATCTGGTAATTGAATAATAGTGGCGCCGATAGCCAGAATGTATTCCAGTGCCTTTTGTAAAATGCCGGATGATTGAACAGGGTTAGTACCGTCGGAAAATGCGACTGCACCAGTGTTATGCATATCATACATTTCACTTAATTCCTTGCCTTCTGAATTTTTCGTAACTGATCCTATTGGAAAAATTTGTACGGGTAATCCTTTACTTTTCTGGATAAGATATTCAACCTGGCTCTTATTATATACAACAGGACTGGTGTTAGGCACAAGCATTACCCGGGTGAACCCCCCGGCCGCGGCAGCACTAGCGCCAGTCTCAAGTGTCTCTTTAAATTCCTGGCCTGGATCGCAAAAGTTTGCAAAGCAATCTACCCACCCTGACGAAACATGGAGGCCATCTTTCCCGATTGTCTTGTCAGCGCTGCTCTTTAGGTCATTTCCAATATCTGTAATAATTCCATTTTCAATTAAAATATCCTGCAATGTTCCATGAAAAGGAGAGGAGGGTGAAACAATATTGGCTCTTTTTATTAAAACCTTCATTAGGTTTATGAAAAAATTTGGTTGCGCGAAGATAGGGTTAAAAAATAATTAAATAAATTTCGTTAAAACTTGTCAACTAGTCAGCAAATATTCGTTAATCAATTTTAATTTCCATAAGAAAAAACCGGCGCGGGTTATAAGTTTTGATAAATACCGCGATATCGAAAAACTTCTTTTGAATAGTCTTTCGCGAAAGTATAAGAATCTATATCGAGATTGGCAGCAAGTGCTATGTTCACATTGCCTTCGCCGCAGTTATACGCCGCAGTAACTGCCCTTTCCCACATGGTTCCCTGGAGTTTCGCTTTCCACCCTTTCTGCTCAAGGAACTTTGCTTTTCCAATTAATATAGTAACGGCCATTTGGGCGGTAGCACCGGGGTCAGTCCATTTACCGGAATTTATGAATGATGGGAAAGATGCGATATCAATTTGCCAGAAACCGAATCCATGATATTGTTTTGCTGCATCTGTCGGGCGCTTTCCGTAATCGCCCTTCATTAAATTGCAAATCTTGTCAAAAGGCAGCGCCTGGTTAGCATATCGTGTAAATAAAAACCCGGTTTCTCGGGCGCATATTCCTGCGAGCCAATCTTCAGTGTATTCGCTGCTTGCTATTGCGTTTTTAATTGTGGTGCCAAGGTTATCTTTAATCCATTGCATCATTTTCTGATCGGTGTTTATATGCGGCTGTGGAGGTTCATTATCCGGATTAAAACCCAATGAATAAGCTTTACCAAAGGTGAGGCTGCCGGCAACGCCTGTTTGCTGAATGCCATAAAATTTTTGAAACGCTTTAGTTGCATCTCTTGTAATTGTACCAAAATCGCCGTCTGGAGTTGCAGTTAAGAATCCTTGTTTTTGTAAGAACTTCTGCCAGTCTTTTACTAAAGTGCCGGAATCATTCAATTGAAGTGCCATATAAATTTTTAATGTGCAAGAAAATAAATATCAAAAAAAAATTTATAAGGCAGGACAATACATTTTTACAAAGGGTATGAATTTATTTTTGTCAGAGACGAATTTGATTCGTGACTAACGGTCTCAAAATTTGAAAATAAATATTACAAATCCAAGTAAAGGTGAAGATTAAGATACTTTTTTTATCTATTGATAATATCAGATTTATTCACAACATTTGTTTCACATCCTGGTTTTATTCTATCGCTGCATTTAATCTTTAAAAAAAATTACAAGCAGGTTTTTAAAGACTGTAAGATTGATTCTTAAGCTTTATAATGAAATAGATATTTCTTAAATATTTTACCAATGGAAAAATTTGCTAAAAAAAACGGAACAAGCGTGAGGGCGTATAAAGGTGATGCGATGACACTTTTATGCTTTGACGTCGATAAAAAGCTCATTGAGAATTTTACAGGGTTCAGCATCAAAGTTACGCCGCCAGGCGAAAGTGCAAGGGCTTATTATCTCTATAACCGCATTTCCTATTCGCCGGATGTAATTGCGGCAAGCAAATTGGATCCTGCGAAAATTAATATTTACAAAATGAATTATGCGCCCCTGCAGAGGTTTAGTTGGGTGCACGTGCCGGGTACACACAGCCAGGTTCATGAATACATTTATGGAGATTATAAGTATGATATAACACCGCGCTATCTTGTTGACAATAAATTGCAGGCGCTCAATAAAGATCTCACAGTAAGCATCACTATTGATGTTAGTCCTTATAAATCAGGAAAGACGCAAATTAATTTTACGCGGGGATTTATTGAGTCGCAGGCATATTCAAGACATTTTGGATTGAATAATAAAATAAGACCGAATGATACTGATTTAATTTACAGCACGAACCAGGTTGCCAATCCGGCGTTCGGACAATATACTTTTGAAGATCAATATAAATGGCTTGGATGGCAGGCTCGCATGGCTTTGTTTGACTTTTTAGATGAAACGGTCAAAAATAAAAGAATGAGTTTAGATGTCTTTGCCTACGATTTGGATGAGCCGGATATTTGCAGCCAATTAATTCAACTGGCAAGAGAAGGGAGAGTGAGAATAATTCTTGATAGTTCTGCCAGTCATTCCGGCGACAATGATTTTGAAACAAAATTTGATGCACTCTTTAAACAGGAAGCGCTTGATAAAACCGCATTGGTAAGAGGCAAATATCTTTCTATCAGTCATTCAAAAATATTCATTCAAAAGTTTGACGGCAAACCTGTCAAGGTTGTGACGGGTTCAGCAAATTTTTCAACTAACGGACTTTATATAAATGCCAATCACGTTATTATCTTCCAGAATATAAAGGTGGCGCAGGCTTATGATGATGTCTTTAATGCAAGTTTTGGGACAAGCGATTCGGATACGGTTGTAAAAATGAAATCATTTAAGACAGGACTCGCCCAGGCTGCATCATTCGAATTTGAAAATATAAGTGGTATACCGGACATGAGTATACGCTTTTCGCCGCATAGTAAGGATGTTGCCACAGCCTTCTTTGACCTGATAAGCCAGCGAATATTAAGTGCGCAAAGCGACGTATTATTTGCAGTGATGAACGATAGAAGTGCCAGCAGCATTCTCGACGCTTTACATACACAGGTAAAGGCTGAAAATGTTTTCACTTACGGAATTACAGACGTAATGGCTGACAAGCAGAATGGTGTAATGCTTTATAAACCGAATAGCAAGAGAGGTGTGTTGGTTGCTGGCAAACCGGGTGAATATATTTTACCCGAACCTTTTGAGGAAGAATCCAAAACACCTGGTATCAGTGTACATCACAAATTTGTGGTGGTGGATTTTAAAGGAGCAAACCCCGTGGTTTATTGCGGCAGCAGTAACCTGGCATTTGGACCGGAACAGTCCAACGGAGATAACCTGCTGGAGATTCGTAATAGAAATGCCGTAACTGTTTTTGCGATTGAAGCTATGCGCCTTGTTGATCATTTTGAATGGAGGAATGCATTAGCCATTAAAGGAACACAGCCTCCGGTAATGCCAGCGGCGGGTACCCCTGCCAATACTTTCTATTTGCACGGCAGTTCAGAAAGTAATTGGGTTAATAAGTACTATGATCCCAATGATTTGCGTTTCGTGGAAAAGGAGTTACTCATCAGGCCACACCTCAATGCTTAATTAATCTGCCGCTACTATTGTGAAATCTTTTTTAAGTTTTATGTCTTCGCATGATGCTCCTATTCTTACTTCGAATTCACCCGGCTCAACTGTCCAGTTCATATTCCTGTCCAGGATTTGCAGATCTTCGGGATGAAGAGTGAAGCGGATGGTTTTGGTTTCGCCCGGGTTTAACGAAACTCTTTCAAAGCCTCTCAACTGAGAATCGTAAGTGGTAACACTGGCTACTTTGTCCTTTACATAAAGTTCCACAATCTCATCACCTTTTCTCGTTCCCGTGTTACTAACGTCAACGCTTACTTGTATGTCTCCATGTTGCTTTTGTACATCAGGTGTAAGAACAAGATTACTGTAACTAAATGTTGTATAGCTCAATCCGTACCCGAAAGGATACAGTGAGCCATTAACACGTGTATTACCATAGCTAAATTCTTTTCTGCCCTGGTCGGCCTGTGAGCCTGGCTTGAAAGGGAAATTATATTCAATTTGTCCGACAGTCTTGGGAAAAGTGATAGACAACTTACCTCCGGGATTATAGTCACCAAATAGGGTCGCTGCAATTGCTTTGCCCCCATATTGATTAGGAAACCATGCTTCTAGAATGGCGGGGACATAACGATTTGCCCAATTGATGGTTAACGGCTGTCCGTTTATTAAAACCAAAACCACAGGTTTGCCGGTCGCTTGTAATGCTTCTAGCAACTGTTCCTGCCTGCCGGGTAAATCAAGTCCTGAGCGGGATAATCCCTCACCAACCCGTGCAACATCTTCACCCAGAACAGCAATAATCACATCATTTTGTTTTGCTTCGTTTACGGCATCCGTTATAGATTGTTCTTCCTCCACAGTAAGCGGCGTATGAATGATCTCACTTTCGGGCCAGGTACTATCCACTACTTCACATCCCTTTAAATAATTAACCTGGATATTTTTTGGGAGATAATTTTTTATACCCTCCAGTACGGATGTAACAGGAATATGATTAGGGCCATAGCGACTGATTGCGTAGTTTGTTTCTGCTGCAAGAGGTCCGGTGATAAAAATTTTTTTCAATTTATTTTTATCAAGCGGCAAGGTGTTGTTTGAATTTTTTAAAAGAACTAAAGTCTGGCGTTCCATCTCCATTACAAAATTTTCATGCTTATCGGTTCCGACAATTTTATCAGCAGCTTTTACATCTTTCACGTATGGGCTATCGAAAAGCCCGAGTTTAAACTTTACTCTTAAAACATCTGCAACCCTGCTGTTAATAGTTTGCATGCTGATGCTTCCATCTTTAATTAATTCTCTCAACGGTAAAATAAATGTTTTTGGCTGGGTAAAATTTGTTCGCACGTTCAATCCTGCTTCCACGACCTGCCTTACTGCATCTTTATAATTTTCTGCAACATGGTGCTTAGAGAATACATATTCAACTGCTTCGCTGTCACTAACGACATAACCGGTAAATCCAAAAACTTCACGCAACAATTTGGTTAAAAAATAATAGCTGGCTATTATAGGAACGCCATCCCAATCGTTGTAGCTTGCCATCACACCCATTGGATGTGCCATTTCAATGACTTTCCTGAAAGGATATAAAAACATTTCCTGTAATTCTCTTGGGGCAACATGCGGATCAGTTCTTGCATTTCCATCGCGGCCTCCTTTGGGTACGCTATACACGGCAAAATGTTTTAGAGTAGATGCCACACCTTCACTTTGAATGCCATTTACCATTTGAATTCCCAATTCGGAAATAAGGTAGGGATCTTCGCCATAGGTTTCTACAACCCTTCCCCAGCGTGGATCACGTGAAACATCCAGGATAGGTGCATAAATATTTGTATAACCTAACGCCTTCGCTTCCTGGCCTTCAATTTTACCCGCCTGCAAAACCAGATCCCTGTTCCAGGTACTGCCAATACTAATAGGCGCCGGCAACGGAGTAGCCCTGTCATGATTGAGCCCGTGAACTCCTTCATTGGTGAAATCAACGGGAATGCCTAAACGCGTTTCTTCAACAAACCATTTTTGTATTTGATTAATTGCAGCAGCATGATTGCTATATGGATAAGTCAGGGTGCTCGAATAATATCTTGCGGGCCCATTCACAACGCCATTCAATTGTTCATCAATGTTGGCAATACCATCTTTCCAGATTTCGTTTTTCCATTCGGGTGTTGGCAGGCTATCTTTTAAGACTCTCCTGTAACCGTATAATGTTGCCATCTGGCAAGTCTTTTCATCTACATTCATCTGCGATAATAGATCTGCAACTCTTTTCTCAACCGATTGCGCGGGATCTTCGAAAACGTCCATCTTGCCGTTCTTATTAAAATCAATCCATCCCTTGTGATAAATATTTATTTGAGCATGTGTGATGAGATCGTTAGAAACGAATATTAAAAAGAGAAGAAAAGTTATCGAGAAAAACTTACCATTGTGGTTCATAGAATTTTAATGTTTGTGAAATGATAGCGATAGAATGACATGCTATTATTTCAAGGTGAGTATATGTATAAACAAACTTATGATAAAATAATTTATTCGATAAAATCGCTGTAAGCTCTTTTTCCGAAGTATCGATAGCCCTTCGAATCGTATTTGGTTCCGGATAAAACGGAATGAATAAAGCCATTCAATTCAACCTGCGTTGTGTGAAAGATTTTTTTAACCGGGTTGGTTTTGAAGTAAAATTGGATGTGATTATCTTTTGATCTAAGAACAATAAGACTGTCATCTTCAGTCTTTTCAAATGTAAAAAAAGAAGACAGTTGCGCCAGCATCAGGTGACTTCTGTACCAAGTTCCGCCGGTTGCCGAAACAAAAGTTTTTCCATGGTACAACGCTATGCTGTCGTTGTAGGCAAAAACAGTAAGGTAATGGCTCTTATCTTTTTCAATCCATGATTTTAGTTTAGGCAGATAAGATGAATCATATCCGTAATCGCTGTCTAGAAAAATAATTCGTTCTACATAGGCAGGAATAGTTGAAACAGCATCCAGATAACTAAATAGTAAGCGACCACCGCCGCTGTGGCCGCTCAGGTAAATTGCTTTTTGTCTTGATGATATAAAGTTATATATCGTATCAACGATTCTCTTAGCAATTGAGGCATGGTCAACATGCTTGCTTTTCCAGAGCGGCCAGCTTTCAAAGGAATTTTCAAGGTAAGCTACTACTACGTTTGTATTACGCAATTTGCTTCTTACAAATTTTGTTTGCGCAAGTATGTGCTGAATATCGTATCGCCAATCATCACCTTCATTTAATTTTTTACCCATGGTTTGTTCTGTGGTGTTTCCATTGGGTAAACCGTAGAGAATAATTATTGTCTTGTTTGCATTGTGATTTACAGGTGCGTTAATTGTTATTCTAACATCCGGTATTATTGAAAATGAATAAGAGGTATCATCTCGGGATTGGCCTAATAGTAGGCAACTTCCCGAAGAACAGATGAAGAACAATAAATAATGCAATAAAATTTTATTGAGCTTATGCATTTCCAACTTTCCGTAAAATTGTATGATATACAGAACAAATTTTCTAATTATCTTCTTCCTTCTTTACTTCGTCTATAACATTTAAAAGGCCGTTAGTGAAAGTATCCTCTCCTAATTGCCAAAACATAACTCCGTTTAATTTTTTCTTAATAACATATTCCGTCTTAAGTTTTATAGATTCCTTATCGTCATATGTCGCCAGTAATTTCCGCTCAGCATTGAATGCATAAGGGGCTTTTGCTAAGGTATCCCAGTATTGCGTAAATCCGTTATTCGCATTTATTGTATCTGCGAAACGGCGATAGGGCAGGCCATGATAAAAGTGTGCAGGCCGGTATAACCCATGGTTGGCTGTGTCTGTTACTTCGAACAACCTTGCATAAAAAGCAGCGCCAATTGCAATCTTTCCGGGAGGAACTCCCGCTGCGATTAACCTGGTCACTCCATTATCAACAGATTCAACCTGGTCGGTTGTGGAATAGAGAGCTGTGTGATGGCCGGAAAATTTGCTAAAGCCTGATGTTAAATCGTAGCTCATCAGGTTTACACGATTTATTTTCGGCATTATTTTTTTCCATTCAACAGATGAATCGATATACTTTGTGAACCCTCCTGCCGCAAAACTGATTTCTTTTTTCTTTCCTAATTTTTTTCTGAGCTGGTTGATGAGCGCAGTAAAGTTTGGTTTGTCTTCCGGCCCGTATGT
Organism: Ginsengibacter sp.; assembly: GCF_057362405.1. Taxonomy (NCBI): domain Bacteria; kingdom Pseudomonadati; phylum Bacteroidota; class Chitinophagia; order Chitinophagales; family Chitinophagaceae; genus Ginsengibacter; species Ginsengibacter sp. The sequence continues at coordinate 29,586 of NZ_JBMQQG010000063.1, read as the reverse complement.
ATGCCCGGGAAAGCCTGAAATAGTTGGATATTCCCAATCAAGATCAATTCCATCAGTTCCAAAATAATTGCACAGTTCCTTTACGGATTTGGAAAATTCTTTTCTTCCTTTCTTTGTTGAGAAAACAACTGAACATGTTTTGCATCCTCCCCAACCTCCGAGTGATAGAATTATTTTTAATTGTGGGTTGCGGCTTTTTAAACTCACCATATCCCGGATAGTAGCGCTATCCCACGCATGATCTACCGACAAACGATTTCCTTTTAAATGACAGAAACTAAAAATCAGGTGAGTAAGTTTTTCAATTTCGAAACTATCGATGGTATTGCTCCTGCCCGCGTAATAGGCTATAACGGCAATATTATTTTTGTCTTTTTCTTTTTGGGCGTAGCAGAACGAAGTGGTTAAAGCTAATATTAGAACGAATGGAATAAGTCGAATCATTGCAGTGGTTTGTTTTAATGATTTTTAAAAGTTTGTAATTTAAAGAAGAAAGTTTTGTTTTCCCGAATATCAACTAAAGTCTTTTGTTGTAATTGCAATATTTTTATGGCAAGAAGCAAATGGAAGAAATCTTAAGATGATACAATTTTTTTTCAGTGAAAGAAATAAGAGCGCACTTCGACTTATTCTGTTTTGTGGTTTGTGCTGTTATTGCGCAAAAGTGAGTAAGTCACAAAGCCATTCTCCCGCATTTAAAGTGATTGCATTTTACACGGCCAGGAACGATCAGGCACATATAAGTTTTGTGCACGAAGCCAATCAATGGTTTCCAATGATTGCAGCTAAATATAATTTCACTTACGACTCTACCAACGATTGGAGAAAGTTAAACCTGCAATTTCTTTCAAAATACCAGGTGGTTATTTTCCTTGATACGCGACCTGATTCTTTACCTCAAAGAGAAGCATTTCAACAATACATGGAACACGGAGGTGGCTGGATGGGATTTCACTTTGCAGCATTTGCATTAACGCCCTCAGAGTTTCCGCAGAACTGGAATTGGTATCATGAAACATTTTTAGGATGCGGCCAGTATGTGAGCAACACCTGGCGTCCTGTGTCTGCAATACTTAAAGTAGAAGATACCAGTTATCCGGCCACAAAAAATTTACCGCATACATTTAAATCATCTCCTAATGAATGGTACCGATGGGAACATGATCTGCGAAAAAATCCTTCAATAAAAATTTTGTTGTCTATAGATTCTTCAAGTTACTCATTGGGAACCGGCCCGAAGCAGAGTGAGATATGGCATAGCGGTTATTATCCTGTTGTATGGACCAACACAAAATACAAGATGATCTACTTTAATATGGGACATAACGATATTGACTACGAACATAAATTGGATACTACCAACCGAACGTTATCACACACATTCAATAACCCAATCCAGGATAAGCTGATAATTAATTCTCTTCTGTGGCTTGGCAAAAGAAATAAGTGAAGCCAACTTTTATCTGCATTATTCTTTTTTGCGATGCGAGCGGCGTGTGCATTTCTGCAAACAATATAAAATTTTTCAAGATTACATCTTGATTATTTTTGATGCATTAAATAACCTAATTGAAAAAAAATGAAAAGTATTTTAACGTTAATGCTATCTGCTTTAATAGCAGGACCAACATTTAGTCAAACACAAATTAAGATTGATGATGTAGCAAAGCATGTGGGTGAAAATGTAACTGTTTGTTCAAAGGTATATGGTACAAAATACCTAGGCAGGTCTGGTGTTACGTTTATAAACTTAGGTGCCGCTTACCCTGCCAGCCCGTTAACTTTGGTGATATTTAGTAAGGACAGAAATAATTTTTCCAACGTACCTGAAGAATTATATTCAGACAAGCAAATTTGCGTAACAGGCAAAATCAAAGAGTACAAGGGAAAAGACGAAATAATTATTTCAAAACCCGGTGAGATTGTTATTGAGTAGCCTTGAGGATTATTGAAAGTAGTCAACTTATAAAAAGAAAAAGCAGCCGGGGGTGGGGCTGCTTTTTCTTTAAGGATATTAAGAGTGATTTGTCAACTAGTTTGTAGTATGTTCAATTAGCTGAACAAACCGCCTTTCTTTAATTCGCGTGTTCCTTCACCAATTAAGAAACCATTTTGATATATTTCGATTTTGTAATTACCCTGCTGAAAATTTCCTGGTGCAAAAGAAAACTGAACGCTCTTCTTTTTAGCAGTTTCTATATCAACCGGTAGTTTAGCAGTAAAAGCTTTATCGCCTTCTTCACGGGTTTTAAAGGTGCCTGAATTTAAAGCCTGTTCAGAAACTGGTTTACCATCGGGGCCAATTACACAAACATAGACATCTGTCATACCCGGTGCCGCAATACGATTGCTTACATCGAACGATATAACGAGCTTGTCTACACGCTTTGCTTTAGAGGTAACTTTTTCTTTTCCGCTATGCCTTACATCAATAGGAGTAATATCGATATTGGAAGCATTTAACGTAGAAGCAACATCAACTTTCTGTGCCAGGCTATCTTTTGTAGCCGTTGTGGTTGTGAGGTTCTGCGTAAGTGTTTCTTTTTCCTGCGTAAGGTTTGCCTTGTCCTGGGTTAAATTCTGATTGTCCTGGGTTAACTGGGCAATCTGTTGTTCCATTCCGCTGATCTTATCATTGAGGCTGGCTATAAGTGTTTTTGCCCTTGATAATTCTGCAGCGGTTGCATTCTTTTTATTTAAGATACTGCGGATTTCTGCTTTTCTTTTAGAGATTTCTTTATTGTCGTCGGAAAGTTTACTTTGTAAACTTGTATTCAACGTTGACATGGAATCAAGGCGTGCAAGAGATGCGTCAAAGCTTTTTTGTATTTCACTTTTTTGATCCGTTACAGTGGCAATTTGTGTTTGCTGCTGTTGAATAGTCTCTCCACTTTTATTCTTATTTACAACCAGGGCAATACCCGTTCCAACCAGTGCAACGGCTAATATTCCTATAATAAGATTTTTAAAATTTTTCCTTGGTTCCTGGGGTTCTGTAGTTGCCGTTGGAAAATTGGTAGCGCTCATAATTTTGATTTTTTGTTTAAGAAATGTTTTTTTTAATGTTAAATTATAGCTGTCTTAGGATAGGTTAAAAACATCATGAAGAAATTATTTTTTTCTCTTCTCCCTCTTAAATTCCATAATCGTGCCATGTTTTTATTATTCGATTATCGGCGTCTAAAAACAATTTCTATCTTGTTGATCTTTATTGGATTAACAACTAAAAATATTTCATGTTAAATTCAATCTTGTCTATTCTTTTTATCATAATCTATAAAAGCAATAGACTAAACAGTAAAATATTAATTGGAATAATTGATTAAAAAAAATTATTTGATCAAAGGCGAAATTTTTAGTTTCACATGCAATCTGGTTCCCTGGATCCCAAAGAGAGATTTTAAAATTTTACAGGTATTTTTTTGGGAAGAACAATGTTTATTGACTCTTTAGTGTATCTGTTTTACAAAGCCGACATCCCGTTAATTATTAGATATATTTGCCCGATAATTTCGCTAATATCAAAAATTATTTCTTTCTTCAATTGTCGTCATATGAATAGATTTTTTCTTTGTTGTGGCTTATTTCTATTTACAAACAGTAATTTATTTGCACAAACAAAAACCACTTCCATAAGTTCGGGCAACCCTGTATTTACCGGTTGGTATGCAGACCCGGAAGCTGCTATATTTGGAAAGACTTACTGGATTTATCCAACCTACTCGGCACCATATGACAAGCAGGTTTTTTTTGACGCGTTTTCATCACCTGATTTAGTTAACTGGACCAAGCATAGTGATATAACAGACACATCAAAAATTAAATGGGCACATCGTGCCATGTGGGCGCCCGCAATCGTGGAAAAAAATAATAAGTTTTATTTCTTTTTTGGAGCTAACGATATTCAAAATGATCAGCAGCCTGGTGGAATTGGTGTTGCCATAGCAGATAAGCCCGAAGGTCCATATAAAGATTATCTTGGTAAGCCGCTGATCGATAAATTTCACAATGGCGCTCAACCCATTGACCAATTTGTCTTTAAAGATAGTGACGGCAGCTACTATCTCATTTATGGGGGCTGGAGGCATTGTAATATCGCGAAGCTAAATAATGATTTTACGGGCTTCGTTCCTTTGAATGACAGCACGACTTTTAAAGAAATAACACCTGATGGATATGTAGAAGGTTCTGTTATGTTTAAGCGAAATAGAAAATATTATTTCATGTGGTCTGAAGGCGGATGGACCGGGCCTGATTATAGTGTCGCCTATGCAATAGGAGATTCTCCATTTGGTCCGTTTAAGCGAATAGGAAAAATATTGCAACAAGATCCTGCAATTGCAACCGGCGCAGGTCATCATTCAGTAATACATATTCCGGGAACCGACAAATGGTATATTGTATATCATCGCAGGCCGCCGGGTGAAACAGATGGCAATTCGAGAGTTGTTTGTATCGACAATATGTATTTCGATGCAAAAGGTTTCATTAAGCCCGTTGTTATCACCAAAGAAGGTGTTGACAGATTCAGTTTAGAAAAATAAAAAAGGCCGGGAGATATATAGAACTCAATATAAAAGTGGATAAAATAAAAACTTCGAAGCCGCTACCAACTCCGAAGTTTATTATTAACTCCCAATCGAAATTATGGAGTTACCTGTCCATTTTGGATGAACTTAATTTGAACCGCTTTTGTCGAGTCAGTTGCAGTTGGTGAACCAACTAATAATATTGTGTAAATCTTTCCTTGCTCCACTGTTATGGTACGGCTGGCATTAACGCTTGTTTCGGCATTTACGTTTACTGTAATATTGCCGGGTGTGATTCCTTTAAATTCTGAAACCGTGGAGAATGTTGACGTAGTATCACATACGTTCGTTCCGTTAGATGCGATGGTAACATTTGGTTTCAATGATGAATCGGTGACGGCATTTACATAACGTACATAAGCCTGTCCACTTGTTGAAGAAAGGCTGTCGAAATTATCCTTTACTATTATATTCTTATAGTTACCCGTAGTTCCTACAAAAAAAGCAGAATAATAAGCACTGTCGGCAAAAAGCTGGTTGGTAGTAGCCAGTTGCGCTCCACTCGTGAAATCGATAACACTCACATCCTGAGTTCCCGGAGACACTCCCAGGTACTTCCCGGTATACTCGGTAAAACCCAATGGACTTGAAGTAAGTTTACTTCCTCCAATTGAAAATCCAACAGAAGTAGAATCGGGAGAAAGGTTAAAGGCCATCAGTCCGGCAGCCGGCGCATGCGTGTTATTATTTACTGTTTTTTTGCAAGCGCTAAACGCAATTGTCATTAACAATAAGGCACTAATGGGAATTAGAATTGAAAGATGTTTTTTCATGGTTAAAATAATTTTAATAGGTAAGGAAAATTATGTGCTCACTATTTATGAAAGAATGATGCCATTAATTATTAATAAAAGTTAAAAAAATTGAAAAGAGTCTTAACCACTGCAATGAAAATAAATCCATCTTAAAATCGTGCACTTGTTATAATGAAAACTATCTCAGTCATCCAGACTAAAAATGAACACTGAAAAATTCTTTTTAACTGTGGTGGAAACAATTGCCCTCATTGTTCTAGCATAGGCCAAAGAACGGGGTTACAGACTATCCTGACTCCCGGGTGTCGATTCCTGATGCCCGTAACCGCGTCTAGGCATTTGGGTTATATTATGGATTGATGAGGTACAATAATCCAGTCAGAGATTTGTGTAACACAGAATATTTTTTACCCAGGCTGTTATTTGGTTGAGGCTTTCTCATCAGAAAGCTGCTCCCTTATAGAATCCAGCCTTTCTTTATAAGTGTTTGAAGTGTCAAGTTCTGATGCTTTATTAATTGCTTTTTCTACTTCCGGTATGTTGGCTATAGAATGGTATGCCAATGCAATGTTGTACCAGTAAACCGGTTCTTTATCATTGATGTCGATCGCTTTTTTGTAATTGATAATAGCATCGGGTATGCGGTTCTCGTTATAATGAGTTAACCCGATCAGGTTAAAGAAATAATCTTTCCTCGATGAAATGGCCAGTGCCCGCTCATATGAAGCCCTTGCGTTTTTCATCTGATCTTTCATTTCTTCATAAGCGAGTCCCAGGTTATCATAGTAAACGTCGTTTTTATCATTAAGTGCAATGGCCTTTTCATAATATTCAATTGCATTTGAAAAATCCTTTTCATAAAAATAAGTAAGGCCCATTTTATTCATGCGTTCTGCATTTCCCGGACTTAATTTTATGGCTTTCTCCAAAGCCATACGGGAAGCAGTATAGTCTTTAATTGACTGGCAGGCAAGACTCAGGTTGTCATAATATACCACGTTGTCGGGATTAACTTTTATTGCTTTTTCAATATAGCGGATAGCATCTTCATAATTTCCTTCTTTATAAGAAATCTCTCCGGCTTTATTGTTTAATATTTCACTGTCCGGTTCTATTAATAGCCAGTCCGTATACGCTTTCAAAGCCTCATCAGGCATGCCCGATTTCTCATAAGCTAATCCCAGATTTTCATAGACAACTTCCTTATTGGGTTCACACGCAATAGCTTCCTTGTAATGTTCAATGGCAAGGTCATATTTTTGCTGTAAATAATAGAATACACCGATGCTATTATGGTAGAAATAGTTTTCAGGCTCAAGCTCAATTGCTTTCAGGTAGGCTTTTTCGGCCTCTTCACGGTTTCCGGCTTTTTCATAGGCCAACCCAAGATTGCCATATAAAACAGCTTCTCCCGGGCTAAGATCAATCGCTTTTTTATAATACTCAACTGCTTTGCCGAGATTCTCTTCCAGGTTATAATAAGCAATGCCTAATGAATTGTAATTATTTTTAATTGGGGCCGGTTCCAGGGCGATAGCTTTTTCAAATGCACTTATAGACTCTCTCCATCGTTTTAACTTTTCATAACATAACCCGAGATTTTCGTAGTAGATAGCTTCTTTAGGATTGGCAGAAATGGAGTTCTGGTAAAATTCAATCGCCTTTTCGTTCTCACCTTTTTTATAAAAACAAATACCTGCCCTGTTATTGAAGTATTCATCATCGGGCTTAATTTCCAATGCGTGCAAGTAGGTTTTTAAAGCGTCGTCATACGACTCCATTTTTTCTTCGTACTGGCCAAGTACCTGCAAGAGCTCCGGGTTGTCCGGTTCGTAAGATACTCCTTGCCTGATTACTTTAACGGCTTCGGGAAGATTATCTTCACTCACAAGTACGGAAGCTAATCTAAAATAATAATCAGCATTATTTCCATCCAGTTCCAACAATTTTTTGTAGGCCCTTTTTGCTTCCTCAAGGTTACCTCCATCTTCGTATGCAAGACCAAGGTTTTCCCAATATACAGGCAATTCGGGATTGATTTTTATTGCCTTACTATAATACTCCACAGCCTGTTCATATTTTTTTTGCCTGTAAAAACAAATGCCGAGATAATTGGGATATATGGAATTTTCGGGATCCGCTTTAATTGCGCTGAGGTATGCCTCTTCTGACTCTTTCCATTGACTTAGATTTTCGCAACAAAGGGCGAGATTTTCATACAGCACTGCTTCGCCTTGGCCTAAGCGGACAGCATCTTTCAAATAATTTAAGGCGACGTCGTATTTTTTTTGATTGATATAAAAAACGCCTAATTGATTTATGAAATTGTAATTCTCTGGTTCCAGTTTTATAGCTTCAAGGTATGCCGCTTCGGCTTCATCTAATTTTCCGTCAGATTCATAAGCCAATCCGAGATTGTTGTAGAGCACTGCTGAATCTTTCCCTAATTCAATTGCTTCAAGATAATTTCTTACAGCAGCGCTATAATTTTTCATTGAATAATACGAAAGGCCAAGATCATTATATAAGTTTGATGTAGGATCAAGCGCTACAGCTTTTTCGTAGGCGTCGGCTGCTTCCTGCCAGCTCGATAATTCCTTGTTCATCAGCCCAAGATTTTCATAATATACCGCTACGTTTGGATTTAGTTCAATTGCATGCAGGTAACATTCTTTGGCCTCAATAATTTTCTTTTCAATATAATAGAGATTTCCCAGCTCGTTATAGTTCAGGGAATCAGAAGGAGTTTCTTTTATTTTCTTAAGTTTTTCCTCAATTTGAAGCTGAACATCGTTTTCCGTTTCATTCATATGCTTACATTTTCCTATGATCGACTGCTTTCACGCGGCATGCTGCTCGCATTTGGCAATGAGAAAGATTCTCCCCAGGTGCTGGTCGATGGATTCATTTCCTGTCTTGAATCTGAATCAGCGGCTTTACTGTTGTTACCAGATGCGGTCTTTTCGGGCTTCATTCTTCTTAGGGCTGCCTCTGTTCGTTCCATAAGTGCGTCTTTCCACGCATAAGCATCTTCGTAAATGAAGGGAATATCATTATATGCCTTCATGATAGCATCTGCCAGTTTTATATTGACTTTTGATTCTTTCATTTCCCCTAACGCCACCAATCCTTCATACAGCCTGGTTTTGAGAGATTCGATCTCTGCTTTAAGCTTGGTTTCAGGGTATTTCTTTAAGAAAATTTTGATCTTTTCATAATCGATGTTTTTCCTTAGCTCCGCCCAATCTTTATCTTCCTGTGTTTCAAATTTTTTGTTCCAGCAAAAATGAAAGCTATCTACGTTGTTACCTTGCAGCACTGGCCATGGGTCGGGAATATCTATCGCCTGTGTATTGTTGAAATTAATAATCTGGCTACGGATCAGTTTGCATAATTCACCCATGGTTATAACTTCCTTACCCGTTCCTGTTCCATTTTCAACACTGGTTAGCAATGCCTTGGTAAAATAGGTAGGTTGGTCAGGTTCTCTCGGATTAAACTTAGCTACATTGTCTTTTCCCGCGGCGTATAAATAGTAAGCGCCAATTTCATTTTCGTCGTCTTTGATTTCCTGGGCAGGAAGACTATGTTCAATTAATGAATCGGCGTCACCCAATCCGCCTGCCTGTGCAGCATAGCAACAATCTAATATTACAATTAATTGTTTTGCGCCAAATCCTTTTAAATAAGAAAATAAAAGGTGTGAATCAACAGACGTGATTTCATAGTCGCTTCTTACGGTATCGTTTGAGGCAAAAAATAGCTTATTATCTTCCCCGGGAATGCCATGGCCGCTGTAGTAAAATATCAAGCGCTCGTATTCACCTTTTTCTTTTGAACTTTTAGTTTCATGTTTTACCTGCAATAAAATTTCCCGCGAGGTTTTATCTTTTATTACGATAAGATGTTTTGGATCATCAGGAATACCGCAGTAAACGGATCGCACAAAAATGTCTTTTAATCTTTCAATATTCTGATCAATATTTGGAATATCTTTTTGCTCCCCACCCCACACAGGGAATCTCGAATTGCCTACAAGGATCACTTTTGTTTTATCGGGGTTCATAGTCGTTCCATCTAAGTCTAAGCTTTAAGTTTGGCAACCAATTCTATTATTTGTTCTCCGGTAAGCGTGTTAGCTGGTATAATAACTCCGTTTGGTAAAAAAATTCTTTTGTCGTGTTGTTCGGCCCATTTGTTAAGCAGCGAAACAACGCCTTTAATTACTTCATCCGAACCGGTTAGTTTTAATATGAGGCTTCCAATAAATCTTCCGAGGCCTTGCTCTCCTTCTCCATGCCCGGTCCTCGCCATTTCAACGGTGTCTAAACCCGCTGCATTTCTTGTTTCCAGGAAATCTTTGAGTTGTTCTGCATCGCTTATAGCATCATCGCCTTCTACTTTGATAGTTAAGTCCATATTTTTTTCTTAAAGTTATTAATTTATTGAATATGTACCACACAGCTTCGCCCGGCTGATAATATTTTTTTGTAAGTGGTTGATGCGGTAGAAATTGTGGGATTATTCAATGTATAGATGGTTAAGGCAGATTAAGTATAGTTGTAAGAATTACTGCGAAGACGGTAACATTGTCCCGAAAAATAAGGGGAAATATTTTCAGCGGTTACCTACTATTTAATTTCGTCTATTCAACATCGTTAGTAACGATAGCAAAACCGATTTCTATCATACAACTCAATGCCCGAAAAGCTTCGACAGCATCCAAATTACATCGCCCGTAGTACGGGTCCATATTTCTTTGTAGGTAGCATTCACCTGCATGGGCATATATGGTTCATCATCGTTTTCAAAAGTCTCTATTCCCACCGGAACCGCACCTACGACGTCACCGGCGTAAGCGCCATACAGGGGAGGATAGTCGTGGCCATCGCCGTAAATAGTGCTCATGGCAAAAGGATTGTAGCCAACGATATATTCAAGCTGCCTTGTAGCAATATCTTTTAACGATTTATCCTGTAATAAGCCTGAAAGAATAAAAGCAGCCTTTGCTTTCGCCATCAATACATCATAAAATCCGCGGAACTGGTAAGCTACGGGATAACGTCGAAGATAAAAATTGCCGCCCAGGTGTATTCCATTTTTTACCTGCGCATTGTATTCTTCCATGGAAGGCATGCCGACTTTATCGCCTTCGTGATAAATACCTTCGAAATCTGCATTGTTCAGTTCGTATACGGCAGAAGGTAAAATTCCATAAGGTTTCATCACGCTTGCAATGTCATGCAGGTAATCTGCATAAGCCTGGCAGGATGCTTTCCATAAAACAGCATCCGCGTTTGCTGGTGCATCCGTAAGCAACATACTCAATCCTTCTATCATCAGTTGTTCATCACTCTTGTGGAAATAAGCGAGTATCCTTTTTTTCTTTCTTGATTCATAAAAAAATCCATGCAGCGGTATCGACCATTCGGTTTGCCTTTGCATTTGCTGGCAATCCATCACAACACGAGCATATTTTACGGCCGACTCTAAGTAAGATGGTTCTTTCGTAATCCGGTATAGGTTCATGGCAGATACTACGGCAAGTGCGTACAGATCCACTTCGTTATGTTCAGTTACAAAAGAATCGAGTCGCAGTGTCGCGAACATGAAATCTTCTATTGCACTCCTGCGGCACCAGTGCGCAAACACGGCGTCGTCCTTATAAAAAGGAACTGCCATGGCACAATAAGAAGCTGCAATAAAATTATCAGCAGGTCTGTTCGTAGCCTTTCCCCGCATATCATCTTTGGTGCCGATGATATTATCACTCCAAATGCCCATTATGAGCCCTCCATCTCTGTAGCCATCTCCAAACCTTGTTCGCATCGTCCAATCCAGGCCCCACCGGGCTTCTTCGAGCAAACGACTATATAATGCTTTAGTTTTATTCTTCACCGAGTTTGCCAACTCCAACATTGCTATTCCACTACGGGCTGTATTATCTACACCCTGCGTGACATCAGCTGCATCGTGCCAACCGCCGCTCACACTTATCTGCCTGCCATCGGGGTGCACGGTTACTGCATCCTGGTGGCATGATTGGTGAATGCCGGGCTGGTCGTAGCCGCATCTTTCAGCAAAGAAATAATTGAGGGTATGCCATGCCGTAGCGAGGTAGGCATCATTGCCAATAGGAAAAGTTTTGGTTGTAATGTTACCAATTTTGAGATGATAATATCCGGGCGTATTAAAGTTGCTGAAATCCAACTGAACAAATCCTTTGTCAATTTTTTTACCATTGCCTCCGAATACAATTTTATTATTTTCATCAATCAATTGAAATTTTGTATCCGGCACATTTTGAACCAACGCCTGTTTTAAAGCTCCTGCTTTATAACCGCTATGGCTATACGCAATTGCATCGTTTCTTAATTTAAAACCTTTTGTGTTTTCCGGTTGCACTTGTTCTATGCGCATGTCATCAATATATAACTTCATACTATCAGCAGCGCCCTGTGGTGAGCCTGTCATCATGATGCTTACAGAAAACCCCGTTACTGAATCGCGGTACAGGTCAGGGATTTCCCAAATAATATGTTGCCATTTACCGGGGTACACGTTTACAAAATGCTGCCCTTCAAACCTCCCTGGCGTAGGCATAATATGTTTGCCTTCGTTATACAAAGTACATCCTACAAAAAAGGAATAAAAGCCCGGAGCATCTGCATATACCCATACAGAAAAACGGTTATAATTATTAAGATTTTCTCCTTTGAGCGGCCGTATCACTTCTGGAAATGCATAAGCCCTGTAGGTTGGATTTTTTTTTGGTAATGATGTTGGTGTTTCCAGCAGAATACTGCCATTCCCGGAGATTGTTTTCTCACGGTCAACCCGGACAGTACCGGGCCCCGTATGTTGCAGCGAATTGAAATCTGAAGCGAGCGCTAAACTGCGAGACTTCTCCACCGGTTTTTTTAACCATCTTGTCAGGCCCATGTTGGCAGAATCGGCCTTCATTATTTTGTTGAGATAGTTGCTTTGTTGAAGTTGCTTTATCAAATGAGCATCCTGTGCTGTAACCGGGTTGATACAATATGTGGCTAGAATAAAAAATAAAAAGGTAATGCGTAGGTGGTTGTTCATGTTCATTCCAAAAAGATATTAATGATCAAAGTAAATGGTAAAAAAGATAAATGATGTTTTTTATTTTGGCGCCGGATTGCGGGGACTGTTATTCTTAAATTATGTACAATAAAAAGTCCTGATGTGGTCAAAATTTTCTAAAAGCTTTGAGCAAGGAGCAAAAATTTGGTTGTTTATTTTTTGCGCCCGACAAATCTTATCACTAAACCTTTTCCATTATGAAATGAACCTTCGCTTAATTCAATTTCTTCTTCTGCTAATTCTATAATTTCATAGTTGATGAAATCTGATTTTATTTCATCGATTGAAAACAATGTAGCTATATCTTTTGGCCCGCCTACTTTGGGGTTTTTAGAATTATATTGAATGTGTTTTTTGCTAAAAGCTTCAAAAATAATAACTCCGTTTCTGCGTAAATATTTGTCAAGTGTCAGGTGATATATCGATTTGATTTCTGCCGGAAAGTGTGCATAGATCAGGGCAATAGCGTCAAATTGTTCGGGTTTATAACTTAATTTCTCTAATTCGCCAACCTGGTAATCGATAGTCACATTGTTAGCTTCTGCAAGTTTGAGAGCTTTATTTTTTCCTTCAACACTGATGTCAAAAGCGGAAACTTTCCAGCCAAGTTTGGCTGAAAAAACTGCATTACGTCCTTCTCCTTCTGCCGGAAAAAGGATGGCGCCCACAGGTAATTTCTCTAATTGTTTTTTCAGATAGTTATTAGGCTGCACGCCGTATGCATAACCGTCCTTACTATATCTGTCGTTCCATCTGTCAACCCAGGATTCATTCATATTATATGTTTACTTCTATCGTTGTTTAGTTTTCGCTAACGGTACCGGTTAGGTGCCCTATTTGTTTTTGCAATTTGTTTCACGGTAATCCCGCCCACTTTATTTTATTATTTGTTGAGAAACTCTTCAATTAATTCAACCGCATTAAAGGCAGGAAACCTGCCGTTATCCAAAGATTCTATTGTTCCCAAATAAGTTCCATGCCCGCCGGGGAATATGGCCAGTTCACAATTTGGAATAATGCGATACATTTCAACAGCATGTTCTACGCTGCCTACATCGTGGTTGCCATTAATCACCAGCGCGGGGGCTTTTATAGATTTCATTTGCTCATCTGTCCAGCCTCTAAATGTTTTCATTCTTTGAACGTCTTTGTTGAACATATTTAAAAGGCCGACTTCACTGTTGTTCGCTTTTAAATATCCTTCTTTTAGAACCTGGGGCATCATATCTAAAGTTACCCCGTCGAACCCTTCCCAAAATTGCCGCGGAACGGCACTTCTTTTATAAAATGCCGATGCCAAAATTATTTTATTAACGAGATAAGGATGACGTAGCGCAATTTCTATTGTTGTGTGGCCGCCATTACTAAAGCCTAAAAAATCAGCTTTTTCTATTTCAAGATTATTTAAAACAGTTGCAACATCATCCGCATCTTGTTCAAATGAGAGGTCCGTCTTTCGGTCATTCGTGTGACCGTGGGCTTGCAACTCAATTCCGATTACTTGCCTATGTGGAGCGAGTAAAGGAATAAGGTTGCCAAAACTGGTTTCTATAGTTGAACCACCACCATGAATAAGTACTAACGGTTTGCCCTGTCCGTAAATCTCATAATACATTTTCAGTTCATCTACTTTCGAGTACCCGCTTCTGAAATTATTGTTAGTCATATCTATTTTTAAAAATTACTATTTAATGTCGCTATACAATTTCCGATTGCTTTTGCCAGCCGGTGAATTTTCTTTTTATGTTATTCAAACTAACAATTCAACTTGTTCCTTCAATAATTCAAAATTTTCAGAATCAAAACAAACAAACAGAACCTTGTCAATTCCACCAATATTAGAAAGAAATTCAGCAACTGTTTTAACTGATATTTTAGCGGCTAAGTCTTTCGGGAAGCCATAGATGCCCGTGCTAATGTTGGGGAAAGCAATGGTTCTGCAATCGTTATTCAAAGCGGCCTGTAACGAATTTCTATAACAGGCCGCTAGTTCTACTTCTTCGTTGTTGTTTCCACCATTCCAAACGGGCCCAACTGTATGAATGACAAATTTTGCGGGCATATTGCCCGCAGTTGTAATAACCGCTTCCCCGGTTTTGCAGCCTCCTTGTTTTGCAACAATTTTGCGGCACGCTTCCAAAATTGCGGGCCCGCCTGCACGATGAATAGCTCCGTCAACACCGCCGCCGCCCATTAATGAAGAATTTGCAGCATTAACGATTGCATCGACTTTAATTTTTGTAATGTCACCTTTTATTATTTCGATTTTTGACTTCATGTTGAAAAGCGTTCCAATCAAAGTACAAATTTAATTTACCCCAATTAGATTTGTTATTGTCGATTAAGAAAAGACCTTTTTTAATTGCCAGTAAGGTAATAATCTTTAATCCTTTGATGAAAATACAGTTCAATATTTAGAAATTATTCTCATTTTATTTTTCGCGAAACACTTTACTTTTATCTCATGCAAAGCAATCATTTAAAATCTCAGTTTTTATTAAGGGAAGGAATTACCTATTTAAATTTTGGCGCTTACGGCGCTTGCCCAAGGCCAATTTTTGAAAGATACCAGCAATACCAATTGGAACTGGAGCAGGAACCCGTAGAATTTATTACAATCAACGGAATGCAATATTTAAAAGAATCGAGAGAGGCTTTGGCGGAATATTTAAATTGTTATTCGGATGATGTGGTATATGTGACTAACCCCTCTTATGCTGTAAATATTGTTGCTAAAAGTTTTCCTTTTAAAGAAGGCGATGAAGTGCTTGCCACTAATCTTGAATACGGTGCCTGTGACCGAACATGGAATTACTACTGTAGTAAAAAGGGTGCGAAATATGTAAGACAACCGATACAGTTCCCGCTGCAAAACAAGGAGGATTTTATTGAACAATTCTTTAAAGGCCTCACTTCAAAAACGAAAATGGTTTTCATTAGCCAGATAACAAGCAGTACCGGCCTGCGTTTGCCGGTGGAAGAAGTTTGTGCCATAGCAAAGCAGCAAGGACTTGTAACTTTTGTGGATGGAGCACATGCACCCGGGCAAATACCGGTAGATTTAAATTCGACCCAGGTTGACTTTTACACTGGCGCCTGCCATAAATGGATGCTTACTCCCAAGGGAAGTTCTTTTTTTTATGCTACGCGGGAACTGCAACCTATGTGCGATCCATTGTTAATTAGCTGGGGTTACCATAGTGCAACTCCCTCTAATTCGCAATTTTTAGATTATCATCAAACGCAGGGCACGAGGGACTTCTCAGCTTTTTTGACGATACCAACTGCGATTGATTTTATGAATAAAAACAACTGGCCTTCCGTTGCTGAAACTTGCAGAAGGATCACCTTATCCAATGCTGATCGTTTTTGCAAACTGCTAAATGCCGAACCACTTTGTTATAATAAAGAAGATTTTATTTTTCAATTATATAGTACGTCGATAAAAACAAAACAACCCGAAGAACTGCACAAATATTTGTTTGAAAAGTACCAAATTGAAATTCCCGTAATGACGCTTGAAGGAATGAATTTATTGCGATATTCAATTCAGGCTTTTAATTCGCAGGAAGATCTTGATGCGTTGTACAACGCGTTGGAAGATATCCTCCACACTACTGATTTAATTGAAGTATAAACGGGAGATGAATTCCGGCAATTGCCTGTTGGCTTACGTTAAACAATTGAAACATTATGGTGCATGCCAATTGGCGTTTAATATCACCGTTAGTTACGTTACTTCGTTGAATTGTTCTAACTCTTTGTAAAATTCCAGTCTTGCCAAAAAAATTTATAGCCAGGTAAAAATTTTTTCACTAACTCAAAGTGTGCGTGCGAAAATCGGGAAAAATGTACGGATAATACCGTTAGCTTAAGGCATGACCTTTCGAAAATCAAAATAATTTCCTTTTTAGTTGGCAGGCAGCATGTTGCGGATGGCGCAGATTTTCCAAATTTTCTTTTCGGCAACAACTATAAACGTACTCCACATTTTTCGTGTGGTGCCATTTGTATTTTGAATCTCGTATTTGCAATCGACGATAGCACTGGTTGGGCTTAACAGGCGAATATTTTCAACGTGCAGCGTCCTTGTGCCCGGGCGGTTACCTGAACTTTTCAGCATTCCCTTTACAGCGGAGCCAATACCATTTCGCCATTCGCCTGTGGATACCAGTTGATCCACATCAACGGTGAGGATTTTTTTCAATAACACGGTATCGCTTTTTTCGCGGGCCAGCGAGTAATTGTCAATTAATGAAGTAATAGCTTTTCGCTGATGAATATCCGGCTCGTTCTGCTGGCCAAACAGAAAAAAACCACCGGTTACATTCAGAAAAAGGCATAAGACAATATATTTCATGATTTTAATTTTATATGTTGGTTTAATGTTTACAGGTTACTACCTGGCACGGTAACACGAAGAATTTACTATTATGAATTCCATTTTGTATAAACCTCAAATAGACTAATGCTGTTTTATTGTCTAAAGTAGTGAATGTTTCAACTATTTTCAACCGGAGGGGTACTGTCACAATCCGCAAATCTCTATTTTTGCGACATGCAAAAAGCGGTATTGGTAATAAAATTAGGTACGGCGGTAATTTCAGATGAGCACGGAATCAACCAGGTAGTAATAAAAAAAGTAGCATCTGAAATCGCATCACTTTGTTCCAAATATAACGTGGTGCTTGTTTCCAGCGGTGCCGTGGGTAGCGGTAAAAAATTGTTGCGACATTATAAAGGGTCGTTAACCGAACGCAAAGCTGCAGCTGCGGTGGGCAACCCGATATTAATTATGCTGTATCAAAAATATTTTGAAGCATATAATATCCCCGTGGCACAGGCTTTATGCGAGCGGCATCATTTTTCAAATCGTGCGCAGTTCCTGCAATTGAAAGATACCTTCGATACCTTTTGGCAAAATGGTATTGTGCCCATTGTAAATGAAAATGATTTGGTGAGTAATAACGAACTGAAATTTTCTGATAATGATGAATTGGCGACATTAATTGCCGTTGGCTTTAACGCAGAAGCGATGATCATTTGTACTTCCGTTGGCGGATTGATGAATAATGAAAAGGAAATTATTTCTTTAGTTGAAAAGGTCGATAATAAAATTTTGGATTTGGTAACAGCTGATAAAACAAATGTTGGCCTGGGTGGAATGATTTCCAAACTCACGTTTACAAGGCTTGCTATTTCACTGGGGATAAAAGTTGTCATTTGCGGGCTTGCACCCGATTCACCTTTCCGGAAAGCGCTGGGCGGAACAAACGGTACTACTTTTAATGCGCAATCTTCCAATTTGAAAGCACGACAAAAATGGCTGGCAAGCGGGAGCATCACCTTAGGTAGTATCATGGTGGATAAAGGCGCTGCGAAGGCGTTGCATCAAAGAAGAAGTCTGTTAACCGTCGGTATCAAAAATGTTCACGGTAAATTTGTATCGGGCGAAGTGGTGCAACTCATGGATGAGGATGAGCAAATAATCGGCGTTGCCAAAGTAAAACTGGCGGCCAAGGCCATCCAGGATAATATTTCTGTAAAGAATGTGTTGGCTGCGCATGCAGATGACATTGTTTTATTTTAAATTAAAGAAAATGAATTCGGTTTTAAGACTAATTGCAAAAACACACAAAGCGTCCATACAACTGCGCAGCATGAATGATAGCCAGGTTCAAACAGCGCTGATATCACTCGCAAATATGCTTGAAAAAAACGTGTCGCGTATCCTGGAAGCAAATGCTATAGACCTTTCAAAACAGGAACCAGGCAATCCGCGCAACGACCGGCTGACGTTGAATGAAGAAAGAGTGATCAATATTGCGAATGCTATTCGCAATGTGAGCAAATTGCCTGATCCGTGCGGAAAGGTTTTAGAAAAGAGAACCTTGCACAATGGTTTGGAACTGGAAAAAATTTCTGTACCGCTTGGCGTGGTTGGCGCTATTTATGAATCCCGGCCCAATGTAACTTTTGACATTGCTGCCCTGTGCTTGCGCAGTCATAATGCCTGTGTTTTGAAAGGGAGTATCGATGCGCATGCAACGAATGTGGTAGCCGTTGATATTATTAAGCAGGCGCTGAAAGAAAATAACATGGATGAAGAACTGGTAACGCTATTGCCGCCGGAAAGAGAAGTGGTACAGGAATTATTTACGGCAACGAAATATGTCGATGTATTGATTCCACGCGGTTCCGACGGGCTAATACAATATGTAAGAAAAAATAGTTTGGTTCCTGTAATTGAAACCGGTGCAGGTGTATGCCATGTGTACGTGGAGAAAGACGCCGATTTAAAAAAGGCAGTAGACATTGTTGTGAATGCAAAGGTTTCCCGCCCGTCGGTATGCAACGCAGCAGATGCTATCCTCGTGGATAAACTAATTGCGAAAGATTTTTTGGCGGCATTGCAACCGCCATTTAATAAATATAATGTCGAAATTTTTGCAGATGCTTCTGCATATACTTTGCTGAAAGATTATCCTTATTTGCAAAAAGCTTCACCCGAAGATTTTGGTCGTGAATTTTTAAGTTTGAAATGTGCCATCAAAGTTGTGGATAATATTGACGAAGCGTTGGAGCATATTTCAGAATATTCAACCAAACACTCCGAAGCAATCGTTTCTGAAAATAAAAAACAGTGTGAACGATTTTTGCAGGAGGTAGATGCAGCGGCGGTTTATTCCAACGCCTCCACGAGGTTCACCGATGGCGAAGAATTTGGTTTGGGGGCTGAGATTGGCATCTCCACTCAAAAACTCCATGCAAGAGGGCCATTTGCTTTGGAAAAACTTGTCACCGAAAAATGGGTGGTGAGAGGAGAGGGACAGGTGAGGTAACAACATAACTACCTGCTAAGGCTATTCGAAGAAAAAATGCCTGGGTAAATTGGTCTTTTCCGGCATCACTTCTATTTTCTAATCTTCATTATAAAAAATTGCTACATGAAAATTATTCTAACGGCATTATTGGGCTTGGTTTCCCTGGCTGCCCAATCCCAATTGGCTACTTCAGATGTGATCAGTACACCGAGAGGAAACGTAACTGTGCAACCCGTATTTCACGCATCATTAGTGCTGGAGTTTAATAATACCACCATCTATGTAGATCCTGTAAACGGTGCAGATACGTATAAGAATCTGAGGAAGCCCGATCTCGTGTTGATCACGCATATTCACGGCGATCATCTTGATATGAAAACATTGAATGGGCTTGACCTCTCAAAGGCATCATTCGTAGTGCCGCAGTCAGTTGCAGATAAGATGCCTGCTGAATGGAAAGATAAGATTGTAGTGCTTCATAATGGAGATACTACGGTACAGCATGGCATATCAATTACCGCTGTTGCCATGTATAACATGCCAGGCGACTCAACCGTGCATCATCCGAAAGGCAAAGGCAATGGCTATGTATTGAATCTTGGAGGGAAAAGATTCTATATTTCCGGGGATACGGAAGCTACGCCGGAGATGCGTGAGTTAAAAGATATTGACGTGGCCTTTGTCTGTATGAACCTGCCGTACACGATGGATGTAGACGAGGCTGCCAGTGGTGTACTGGCGTTCAAACCCAAGATCGTGTACCCCTATCATTACCGCACACCCAAAGGATTCAGCGATGTGGCCAAATTTAAATCACTGGTGAATAATGGAGATCCTGCTATTGATGTGCGGCTAAGAGACTGGTATACCGGCAATCAATAATCATCGAACTCCTGTCTTAGCCCTGTATTCTCAAATCGAAAATTGCGTCGTGTGAAAATCGATGAATATTTTGGCACCATTATGCCATTGGATGAGATTTTATATACAAGCTCACCGTAAAAGTATAGACGCAGGTAGCAGGGATTGGCAGTAAAATGTTTTATTTTATAAATACCCAGATTCAAAATTTTTTATTGCCGGTATTGGAAAATTAATTTATTACAAAAAGTAACGGACAATGTTAAACGTAGTTATTTCAGTACATCACGTGCATCTATCCAATAAATATTATCAAAGCCATTTAGCGGATTGTGCATCATTGTTTTTAATTCCTTAAACGTTTTTGATTTTTTAAATGGCGTCTTAATGTCATGCCTGTTACTGGTGAAGAAGAAATATTTTTTATCAGGAGTTATATAGGGGCAATAATCAAGTCTCGCAGAATTAATGGTTGCGCCTAAATTTTTTGCCTGTTGCCATTCACCTTTTTCATTTTTTTTACTGATGTACAAATCGCCCATTGCCATAACCATCTTTTCTTTTATAACCTGAAAAAATGATATAGTTTTCATCAGGGTCTACGAACGCATTAAATTCATCACCTGTGGAATTAATACTGTCGGGCAAACTTTCCGCATCGCCATAGGTGCCGTCACCAAATTTGCAAACCATTATATCTTCTTCACGTCCGTCAACGGCTCTTGTGAAATAGATGTTATTATTCTTTGCAAGCGATGCGTAATATTCATCTTTATCAGTATTGACGGGAGCCTTCATGTTCGCCGGGTTTCCCCACGTCCCATTAACTTTTGTTACATACCAGATGTCATAATCTTTTCCACTTCCAGTGTCGACTAACGGACGGTTAGACGAAAAATAAAGTTTGGTTCCATCATACGAGAAAGCAGGTTCAAGGTCTTTATACTTTCCGCAAAAATCGGCAACTTCAGGCACTGTCCATTTACCACCTACTTTTTTCGAATATAATATGGTGCTTAGCATACCATAGTTAAACTGCATGGTATAAAATATTTCATCCCCTTTTGGGGAAATAGCCATATCCCTGTTCCCCAATTCATCTGAAATAATATTAGGTGCAAACATGGTTATTTTATTACCGGGAATAGTTTGATTAAACCATGCATTATTCGATTGGGCGTTTAATAATAATGGAGCTAAAAAAAATGAAATAAAAAATAGTCGCATAGATGTAAAAATATTGCTGTGATTAAATAAGCGAAAAACAATAAAGCTAAAGGCTGCACAAAAATTAAGGCATTAAACTCAGGCAAAATCATAATAATTATTTTTTTTTCTGAAGACTGAAAAATCTTTGTCGAAAACAATCTTTTTCAGGCACAATTAATGTGGGGTTGTTTTTTAACTAATCAACCGTTTTTATGAAAGCTATTCAAATACATGAGTTTGGCGGGCCTGAAGTTTTGAAGTATGAAGAGGCACCAAAACCGACGCCCGGGGCAGATGATGTGATAATAAAGGTTTTTGCAACCAGCGTAAATCCAATTGACTGGAAGATACGGGAGGGACATGCTAAAGGCAGGTTCCCGGTGAAATTTCCTTTAATTCCCGGCTGGGATGTTTCCGGCGAAATAGATGAGGTTGGCAGCAACATATTAAACTTCAGAAAGGGCGATGAAGTATACAGCAGGCCCGATCCTACGAAAAACGGAACGTATGCTGAGTATGTAGTGGTAAAAGCCAACCTCGTAAATGGGAAGCCGCAGAGTATTGATCATGAAAAAGCAGCTGCAGTGCCCCTTGCCGGGCTTACTGCCTGGCAGGCTTTGTTTGACTACGGTAAATTGCAATCGGGGCAAAAAGTTTTGATACACGCCGCCTCCGGCGGCGTTGGTACCTTTGCAGTTCAGCTTGCAAAATGGAAAGGAGCGTATGTCATTGGTACCACCTCCCAGGAAAATATGGATTTTGTAAAGAAGCTCGGTGCAGATAAAGTAATCGATTATAAGAATGAAAAGTTTGAAAACAAGTTGAAGAATATAGATCTCGTAATTGATTTAATTGGCGGGGAAACTCAAAAGCGTTCCTTAAAAGTTATTAAGAAAGGAGGAAAACTTATTACTACCGTACAGTTGGGCAACCAGGAAGAAGCCAAAGAAAAAAATATACACATCGAAGGATTTCTCACGCAATCATTACCTGAACAACTTGAGCAAATAAAGCAATTGATCGATTCTGGAAAAGTAAAGGCGGTAATAGCCCTCATTTTGCCGTTGAAAGATGCTGCCAAAGCGCAAAAGTTAAGCGAAGCAGGGCATACCCGTGGAAAGATCGTATTGCGGGTTGTGTAAGCCTACTCCCAATTTTCAGAGATGGCCCCTTGAACAAAATATACCATAACTTGTTTTAATGTTAAACTATAAGTAATTCTATGACCAGCAGATCCCGACCGCTTGTTATTTTAAACACGATTACTTTGGCAGCAATGTTATTCGCAAATTATGCGGCGAATGCCGGCTTGTATGCTAAGGTGAATGTAGCCGACATCAGTCATAAGTACGACACGTTATTTGCGCCAGCAGGCTATGCGTTTGTAATCTGGGGTGTGCTATTTTTGTTAGCTATCGGGTTTGTAATATACCAGTGGGTGCTCATCAAAAGAAAAGACCCGGATGAATATATTGATGGCACAGGATTATGGTTTGCTCTCAGTAATATCGCTAATGCTGCCTGGTTGTATTGCTGGCTAACGGAACGAATAGGCGTATCCGTCATAATGATCCTTTTTCTTTTACTATGCCTTGTAATGCTAACCTTAAGGTTACGGCTTGAGCTGGAGGATGTTTCAGTTTGCAATATCTTTTTTGTCTGGTGGCCGGTATCATTTTATCTTGGCTGGATAATGGTGGCAAGTATAGCGTGCATTGCTGCCTGGCTTACCTCAATAGGCTGGGATCGTTTGGGTATTAGTGAAAGCACCTGGACCGTATTGATGATTATAATTGCCTGTATACTTTACCTGCGTTTAATTCAAAAAAGAAATATGCGAGAAGCTGCTGCAGTGGGCATTTGGGCATTTATAGCTATTGCGGTGCGGCAATGGAATATTCATAATGGTATCGTGTATACGGCTCTTTTTGCAGGACTGATATTGCTGATAGCGAGTGGCCTGCATGCTTATAAAAACAGGTTTTACAACATAGGTTCGAAATTAAAAAGAGGAGAGTGGTAACAGTGAGAACATCTATTCGCCTTCGAAAGCCAGCTTCATAAATTTTAATACTTCCTCATTTATATCTTCTATATGCAGCATTCTAAAATGATGATTAAACTGGTGTGCATCGCCAGGAACCTGGGCTATTTTTTGAAAGCACAGGTTATCAGGATATGCCTTTGAAAACGGAAAGACGACATGGATAAAATTTTTTCCAAATTGCGTTATCCATGCAATTCGTTTTTTATCATTTGCTACGCCTGTCATGGTTTTTGCGGGATGTAAAATGATACGGCCAATTTTACTATATTCATTTATAAAGTGATCAAACAGGGCTTTTGTATGATCTGATTTGCCAGAGAGGAAATCCTGTATTGTATTGTTTGATTGAGCTTTTGACATTTTACTTACCCCGGATGGTTTGTTATTTAAATTAAATCTATTTCTTTGCACTCCAAACTTGCTACAAACGAACTGCTTTATTTTAATTAAACATAAATAATATCACTTACACCAGAATGAAAAATAATTTTTATCAATTTATCTTAACCTTTTTTGCGTTACTGTTATTTGGCGGAGCTGCAGTGGCTCAAATTAACGATGCGGCAACGGAAGCAAAGATCGATCAGCTCATAAAAAAAATGACGCTTGAAGAAAAAATTGCCATGCTACATGCCAACTCTATATTCAACACCAGTGGAGTTGATCGTCTCGGTATTCCCGGGTTATCCACTGATGACGGACCTTTGGGAGTACGTGAGGACCTCAGTTCTAACGGTGGATGGGAGTCAGCACATCTTACTACGGATTCGGCAACTTTTTTTCCTAATGGTTCTGCTTTGGCCGCAACCTGGAATCCGTCGCTGGCAAATAGTTATGGTGTTGCGCTCGGTGAAGAAGCAAGGGCACGAAACAAAGACATTATATTGGCGCCGGCATTTAATATAGCACGAACTCCTTTATGTGGCCGTACTTATGAATATTATTCGGAAGACCCTTTTTTAAATGCACAGTTAGCAGTTGCTGCAGTAAAAGGAATTCAAAGCCAGCATGTGGCCGCATGTGTTAAACACTTTGTATTAAATAACCAGGAAACCGACAGGGGAAAGGTGAATGTGGAAGTGAGTGAAAGAGCGCTGCGGGAAATATATCTTCCCGCGTTTAAAGCGTCGATCGAAGACGGTAATGCGTGGACTATTATGTCTGCATATAATAAATTTCGTGGCGAATATTGCTCTGAAAATAATTACTTGTTGAATACGATATTGAGAGAAGAATGGGGCTTTAAAGGAATTGTTATTTCTGATTGGGGCGGAACACACAGCACCGTAAACGCAGCTAACAACGGGCTTGATGTCGAAATGGGATCACGGCCACCGTACGAAAATTATTATTTTGCCAAACCTTTACTTGATTCTGTAAAGGCTGGTATTGTTAATGAAGAAACCATAAACGAAAAAGTGCGTCGTATACTGTGGGTGATTTACAAAACATCTTTAAGTAAGAACCGTCCTGCGGGTTCAATCAACACCACAGCTCACAGTAAGACGGTTTACAATATTGCATCGGAATCGATTGTGCTGCTAAAAAATGAAAATCATTTGTTGCCTTTGCAAATGGATAAGCTTAAAACAATTGCTGTTATTGGCGACAATGCCATTCACAAATTCCAATCAGAGGGATTTGGTGCCGGTGTAAAAGCTAAATATGAAATCACGGCTTTGCAGGGTTTGCAAAATGCATTGGGAAAAGCTGTTACGGTAAAATTTGCGCAAGGGTACAATGCTCCCAAGACCGGCAGCAAAAATTATAACGAGGATATGAATAATCCCAATAATGCATTAATACAGGAGGCTGTTAACACAGCGAAGACTTGCGATGTGGCCATATTGTTTATTGGAGGCAACCGCGACTACGAAAGTGAAAGTCGTGATCGCAAAGACCTTAGTCTTCCTTTCGAAGAACAGGCATTGGTGGATGCTGTAACTGCTGTTAACCCCAAAACCATTGTGGTTATAACCGGCGGAGCGCCCTATGATATTAATAAAATAAAAATGGATAATCATACAATTGTGTGGTCATGGTATAATGGTTCAGAAGGAGGCAATGCCCTGGCAGCTGTGTTAACTGGCAAAGTAAATCCTTCCGGCAAACTACCTTTTACATTTCCGGTTGCTTTGCAGGAATCACCTGCCCATTTCCTGAACGCCTTTCCCGGTGAAAATCTGACTGAAGTTTATAAAGAAGGCATTCTTGTTGGTTATCGCTGGTACGATACTAAAAAGATCACTCCGTTATATCCCTTTGGCTATGGTTTGTCGTACACCACTTTTAGTTATTCCGACTTGCATACGGATAGGAAAATATATTCAGCTAATCAAACCGTAACAGCAACCATTAAAATAAAGAACACCGGAAAATCAGCGGGCAAAGAAACTGTTCAGTTATATGTTGGCAAGCCCGGCTCCTCAGTAGAACGGCCTGAAAAAGAATTAAAAGCCTTTAAAAAAGTGATGATCGCTGCTGGTCAGCAAGTAACTGTAACATTAAGCATTCCTTTTAAGAGCCTTGCCTACTACAATGAACAAACCAGGAAGTGGATGGTTGAGTCCGGCGATTATGAACTTTTGGCAGGCGCTTCTTCACGGGATATTAAAGCAACGTCAATCATTACCATTACTGGTGAAAATAAATAAATACGTTTATTTGTCACCGTTAGCCTTTCTGCCTGATAAATAAATGGATAAGCATTTTTTATTGTCGTTAGTTGCGCTGTTGATAATTGTATGATCCTTGTGTTGAATAATAAAGTGGTTGGCGAAGAAAATGTTTTTTATTTGCTTTGAATAATTCTGTTTTTTATTTCGTTAATATCTTATCGAGAAGTAAATACCTGTCGCGGTGTTTTTCTTTTTCCGCTTTTGTAGTCACATTAATATGCATTACTTCAGCATCACCGCCACTTTTGACTTTGGGCCATTCGGGTACGCCAAGACCGTTAGGATTGCCGGTTTTAATAAAGTTGGCAAAGAAAGACTGCAAAATAGCTGACACCTTGTAATCGTCCGGTTGCCAGTCGTACACGCGGTTTGTCGGTAAATTACCCATAGCATATTCTATTTCGGAGGAATGTACTGCTCCACCTGTTGTTGATGCATTAGCCGTATCTCCAAGCATTGCGGGCCTGGGATGAGCATAATAATATCGATATACCGGTTTACCACCGGTTTTACTTTGCATGTCAGACCATTTCCACGTTCCAAAGCCAATAAAAAGATCGCTGGCGAGATCTGTCGCTACCTGTTTTATCGTTTCCTCATCGTTTATATTATAAACTCTCAAAAGGTCATCAGCATCATTGCCAAATCGTTTTTTTATTGCGTTAGTAAAGTTTTCAGGTGTCGGCGCTCCCTGTTCAAGTATGCTTTGGTAGCTGCCTTCCTGTGAGTTCCAACCTGCAAGTAAGGGAACCTTAGCCTGAGTGCCCGATGCATAAATTTCAACCGGTGATTTTGGGAAAAAATAACCATCAATATCTACCGGGAATCTTGATAAGCCCGGCTTGGCAGTTTCTTCCAAAATTTTTTCTGCAGGCATAGCACGGAGGTCTACCAAAGAAGTTGCTCCAATACTGTGACTAAATTTTTCACCCGTTTGTTCTGCTTCTGAAAGTGAAACAGTGGAATGTTTTCCCAGCAACGACCCGCTTTCTCCGATGGCTCCGGCAATGAAATTTTTCGAAAGGGGAGAAGCCATAAGAGCGCTTACAGAGAAGGAGCCTGCAGACTCGCCGGCAATGGTTACCTTTTTCGGATCACCACCGAAAGCGCTAATGTTTTTCTGCACCCAATGCAACGCAGCACTTTGATCCATGAGGCCATAATTGCCTGATGCGTGATGAGGCGACTCTTTCGTTAATTCAGGAAGCGCAAGAAAACCAAACACGCCCAGCCGGTAATTTACAGTTATGGCTACAATACCTCTCCGGGCCATGCTTTCACCATCGTAGCGAAACTCTGACCCATCTCCTGCACTAAAGCCGCCGCCATAAAAATATACCAGCACGGGAAGATGATCATTTGCTGATTTAGCTGGTGTCCAGATATTCAGGTAAAGACAATCTTCGCTAACACCGTTAGAACGAAAACTCATATCACTATAAATTGGCCTCTGCATAGCACGCGGACCGAATTTATCTGCCTTTAAAACACCATGCCAGTTCTTAACCGGTTGTGGTTCTTTCCAACGCAAATCTCCGACGGGTGGTTGGGCAAACGGAATGCCTTTAAAAGATCGCACACCTGATTCGTCTACGCCTTCGAGGATACCGTTAGTAACCCTGACGTGCAGATTATTAAGCTGTGATGAGCTTTGTGCGTATGGTTTAACTGCTAAAAGAACTACTGCCAAAAAAAGAATACATAACTTTTTCATAAATGCCGATTGGGATTAAATTGTTGAAGGTAGTTACAAAATTAATAACAAGGCATTTTCTCAAAATTGACCCCAACTAAAAATTGTGTATTATTGGCTGAAATCATTCGTTACTTCACGATGTATGATACAACTAGTACTTACATTTCTTCAATTGCAATAAGGGGTTCTAGGTTCTCAATCTCTTCATCGGTAAATAATTTTGAATCGATGAAGAACCTTACCCCTAAAGGAATTTCGAGTGAAAAACTACTGCCTCTGCCTGGCGTTACATTCAATATCAATTGGGTGTGTTTCCAATATTCAAACTGATCTTTACCCATATAAAATTTGCAACCTTCGACCTCGCCAAGGCATACATCACTTCCACCCACTTTAAATTCACCTGCTTCAAAACACATGGGCTGGCTGCCATCGCAGCATCCGCCGCTTTGGTGAAACATTAATGGGCCATGCATTTGTTTTAATTTTTTAATTAACTCTTTTGCTGAGTCTGTTGCTTTTATTCTTTGAACTGGCATCACTAATAAATTTATGATGAGATGAAATAAAAACAGCGGCTTACGGGCCGCTGTCTCGGTGTAGCGGATTACTTTTCATCAAAAAAATCCAAGCTTCTGCTTGCTATATGAAATCAGCATATTTTTTGTCTGGCGGTAATGGTTGAGCATCATCTTATGATTCTCTCTTCCAAATCCTGATTTTTTATAACCACCAAAAGGAGCATGTGCAGGATAAGCATGATAACAATTGACCCATACGCGGCCGGCCTGAATGGCGCGTGGCACCTGGTATATTTCATGCGCATCTCTTGTCCAGACGCCTGCTCCCAAACCATATAAAGTATCGTTTGCGATTGCAATAGCTTCTTCGGTTGTTTTAAAAGTAGTAACTGAAGTTACCGGGCCAAATATTTCTTCCTGGAAAATCCGCATCTTATTATTTCCTTTAAAAATGGTTGGCTGAATATAGAAGCCATGTTCTAGTCCGCTGTTTTGATGGAATGCTTCACCACCACATAATACCTGGGCACCTTCCTGTTTGCCGATATCGAGGTAGCTGAGTATTTTCTTATACTGATCTTCTGAAGCCTGTGCCCCCATCATAACGGTGCCGTCTAAAGGATTTCCCATTTTAATGGCTTTCGTTCTTTGAATAACCCTGTTCATGAATTTGTCATAAATCTTTTCATGTACAAGAATTCTTGACGGACAGGTACAAACTTCGCCCTGGTTTAATGCGAACATCACAGCGCCTTCAATGGCTTTATCAAAGAAATCGTCATCAGCATCTGCTACTGATTCAAAAAATATGTTAGGGCTTTTGCCACCTAACTCCATCGTAACTGGAATTAAATTCTCAGATGCATATTGCATGATCAATCTTCCTGTTGTTGTCTCCCCGGTAAAAGCTACTTTATTAACTCTTGGTGAAGAAGCCAGGGGCTTACCGGCTTCAGGTCCAAACCCGGTTACAACATTTAGTACACCTTTTGGTAGGATGTCTCCGATTAGTTCCATCAGGCACATAATACTGGTAGGTGTTTGTTCTGCAGGTTTTACGACAACCGTACAACCGGCAGCAAGTGCAGGTGCAATTTTCCATGTAGCCATCAACAAAGGAAAATTCCAAGGAATAATCTGGCCAACTACGCCAATTGGTTCGTGGAGATTAATACATACGGTAGTTTCATCATGCTCACTGATGCTGCCTTCTTCGCTACGGATAACGCCGGCGAAATACCGGAAGTGGTCAATAACCAGGGGAAGGTCTGCAGCCCTGGTTTCTCGAAGTGCTTT
>NZ_JBMQQG010000062.1:0-30301 GCF_057362405.1 Ginsengibacter sp. | reverse complement strand
TAAGCGAGCCAACCAAACCTGCGAGAAAAGAACCTGCCAGTATAATGAGGGAAAAGACAATTATCGTCATGCATTGGAGTTGAAAATGAATTGTACGGGATTCAATAGTTTGAAATACAAAAGTAGCAACAAACAAATAATTCGTTTTTGCGGCGTTAAATAAAACCAAAACAAAGCATAAAACTTGTATCGGTAAAGGTTGGTACGGCACCGTTAGTATTGATATAGTAAAAATCATTTTAGTTATATCAGGAGAATGTTTAGATTTATAATCGCCTGTTGACAAAAACTGCCTTGTCCGTTCCGGTGTCTGTATTTAAAAACCACTGTAGTATGATGATAGGAATGCGACCATTAATAATGCCTTGCTGAAAATCTTTCAACCATTCTTTACAATAAGACTGACGGGTGAAGAAACAAGGCTAGGGTTAGTTCTAATATTATTAACGCACATGGCGGACTCCCGATTGATATCGGAATAAAAGTTGAACAAAAGAAAGTGAAGAACTTGTCTTCGTAATTCAAATACAATACGGATGAAAATGAAATCGTTTAAAACATTATTACTTCTGCTACCGCTTTTGTATGCCTCTACAACACAAGCACAGAATAATTCAATTGACTCCCTCCAAAAAATTTTAAAGAACATTCCCGGGCTCGAAAATGGAATCCCCGGTTTGAATACAGACATACCCGGCCTGGGTAACTCCATAAAAAATTATACACAGCAACAACTCAAAGCAGTGTTTGAAAATTTGAACAAAGAACTATCGGCCGCAAAAGCAATGGGCGATATAAAAAAATTGCAGGGAAGTTATTACGAACTGACGAAAATCGACAGTACCACCGGTAACTATAAGCAGGCATACGAGCATTATAAATTGTATACGTTATACCGCGATAGCCTCATGAAGGAAGCAGCAGAGAAAAAAGCATTGCAGGCCAAAATGCAATATGAGTTTGACAAAAAGCAGGCGATAGCTAAGGCAGAGCAGGATAAAAAGGATGCAGAACAAAAGAGAATAAAAAACATCCAATATTTTACAATAGCGGCGCTGGCATTTCTTTTGCTCGCAATTTTACTATTTGCCTATATACAATGGCGAAATAATAAAGAGAAGAAAAAGGCCAATGCTTTATTACAGCAACAGAAAGAAAAAGTTGAGCTTACACTAACCGAACTTAAAACTACCCAATCACAACTCATCCAGGCAGAAAAAATGGCTTCGCTCGGTGAACTCACAGCCGGTATTGCACATGAAATTCAAAACCCTTTAAACTTCGTCAATAATTTTTCGGAAGTGAATAAAGAATTGCTTATAGAAATGAAAGGTGAAATACAACGCGGAAACATTGTTGAGGTGACAGCCATCGCCGATGATGTTATAGACAACGAGGAAAAAATAATTCACCACGGAAAAAGAGCCGATGCCATTGTTAAGGGAATGTTGCAACACTCACGGTCAAGCGCAGGTGTAAAAGAACCGATCAACCTCAATGATCTGGCGGACGAATATTTGCGCCTGGCATACCAGGTATTAAAGGGAAAGAATGCATCTTTTAATGCTACAATAAAAACTGACTTTGACAAAACAATTAGCAATATCAATATTGTTTCCCAGGATATAGGACGAGTACTGCTTAATCTTTATAATAATGCATTTTACGCGGTGAATGAAAAAAAGAAAAATACCCTAAAGGCGAATGAAAAATACGAACCGACTGTTACAGTTAGCACGAGGTCTATAAAGTCAGCTTCAGGGCATTCAGGGGTTGTACTAACGGTGACGGATAACGGCAACGGCATCCCTCAAAAAATAGTTGATAAAATATTTCAGCCATTCTTTACAACAAAGCCAACAGGTGAGGGAACAGGATTGGGTTTGAGTTTAAGCTACGATATTATTAAAGCACATGGTGGGGATATTAAAGTGGAGACAAAGGAGGGAGAAGGAACCGAATTTATTATTACGCTCCCTTTTGCCTTGTGATGTCGCAAGAGTCGCAGCGTCGGATAAATATTATAACGACGGACTTTAGTCCGTTGAAAATACGGAAACCAATGAACCAGAAGGTAAAGCGTTTTTTATATTACTGCCCACTGTTTAATGGATCTCTTCATTACAATCATTATTATAAGCAGGACATCAATACATCGCGTAGAAATTCCTTTTCGCACTTCGTAGATCTACTATTTGAACAGTAAATTCAGAAGTTCAATAATAGAGTAGTGCTCACCTTGTTTAACGACACCTGGCGGCCTATCTTTGTTCCAGAAGTTGATTGATGTTCAACAAACATTAATCAAAAATCCAAATCCACCGAAAGACCTAATATCCAACAATCCAATAGAAAAGTCCGAAAATCCGATATCAGTCAACTTCTATTTTTTTTTATCCAATACCTGGGAACAACTAATAAGATCCAAAGAAAACAACCTCCAATAATCCTGGTGTAATTACCAACCCCGAACAATAAAATATTTAAGCCTGCAGCAATGCAGGCTTTTTTAATTTCCGGCACCTGCTACCTGCGCTCTAAAAAAATTATTCTTCCATTTTGAAATAAGCCGTTCCGAAATGAAAGGGATTTTATTTTTTTGTAAAATCACCGTTCCGGTCAATTTCCTTCTAAACTCAATACGGTAGCCATTTCCCAAGTTTTGTCATCACTATTATCTATTGTGGTATGGCATTAGTTCTAACGAAGCAGCATTAATGAGAACTAAGTTGGCATTAGTTATTAAAAATGCTGATCAGGGTCATCTTCATAAAAAATAAAACTATTTAATTATGACAATTATCTTAATTCTTGCCGGC
Organism: Ginsengibacter sp.; assembly: GCF_057362405.1. NCBI lineage: Bacteria > Pseudomonadati > Bacteroidota > Chitinophagia > Chitinophagales > Chitinophagaceae > Ginsengibacter > Ginsengibacter sp. Next base: position 27,482 of record NZ_JBMQQG010000062.1, on the reverse strand, counting down.
CTCATTTGCTTTGCAATATTTTTTAAATCTATTGATTTCTTTAATAAAATCTAAGAACATGATAGCCCTGTTTATTATTTCAATACTGGTATTTTGTTACCTGTGTTACGTACTCATTAAACCCGAAAAATTTTAGTTTATGGACACAGAAATTATTGGCATAATAGCCATGTATGTTATTATGGTGTTTTTGGCCATTCCGCTTGGGCGCTATATCGGCAAAGTTTATAACGGTGATAGAACCAGGCTGGATTTTATCTTCAATCCAATTGATAAATTATTCTTTAAAGCCGGAGGTATAAAGCCTGAAAAACAAATGACCTGGCAACAAAGTATGGCAGCGTTGCTGGTTATTAATTTAGTATGGTTCCTGCTCTCCATGTTTGTGTTGATGAACATGAGCTGGCTCCCTTTAAATCCGGACGGGAATCCATCTATGACTGCTGATCTTGCATATAACACAACGGTAAGTTTTGTTTCAAACACTAACCTGCAGCATTATTCTGGCGAAAGTGGAGTTTCCTACCTGGGTCAATTGTTATTGATGTTTTTTCAGTTTGTGAGCGCAAGTACAGGCATGGCCGCATGTGCAGTTGTGTTTAAAGCGATGAAAGAAAAAAGTACGCAGAACCTGGGCAACTTCTACAACTATTTTATTAAATCATGTACCAGAATTTTGCTGCCGCTTTCAATAATAGTTGCAATTATATTAACATTCAATGGCACGCCTATGAACTTCCAGGGTAAGGATCAATTTATAAGCATGCAGGGAGATACCGTTAATGTATCAAGAGGACCGGCAGCAGCGATGATAGCTATTAAACAATTAGGCACTAACGGTGGCGGATACTTCGGTGTAAACAGTGCACATCCCTTTGAGAATCCCAACTACTTTACCAACATGGTAGAATGCGTGTGCATCATATTAATTCCAATCGCATTAACCTTTGCGCTGGGCTACATGCTTAAAAGAAAAAAATTTGCATGGATTGTATTTGGTGTAATGACTTTAGGTTTTCTATTACTAGTAATTCCTTCTATCTATAATGAAATGCATGGCAATACTGACATCAGTAAAATGGGCATAACGCAAAGCCATGGAAGCATGGAAGGTAAAGAAGTGCGCTTTGGCCCTGCCGCATCTGCATATTGGGGGATTAGTACAACTGTAACATCTAACGGCAGCGTAAACGCAATGCATGATAGCTTTACGCCAATGACTGGAATGTGTGCCATGCTAGGTATGATGATAAATTCATTTTACGGAGGCGTCGGGGTAGGTTTTTTAAACTTCTACATTTTCATCATCATCGCAGTATTCATTAGCGGCTTAATGGTTGGCAGAACCCCGGAATTTATGGGCAAAAAAATTGAAGCCAGGGAAATGAAGATAGCCTCAATTATTGCTTTACTTCACCCGTTTTTAATCCTGGTAGGAACAGCAATCGCATCGCACCTGTATGCTCACGATCCGACTGCTTATGCAGCCTGGCTCAATAATCCCGGTAATCATGGCTTTAGCGAAATGCTGTATGAGTTTACTTCCGCATCAGCCAATAACGGCAGTGGTTTTGAAGGCCTCGGCGATAATACACCTTTCTGGAATATAGCCTGCGGAACCGTGATGTTGCTGGCAAGATTTTTACCCATTATCGGCCCGGTTGCTATTGCCGGTATTCTTGCAAAAAAGAAGTATGTGCCCGAAAGCGCTGGAACACTCAAAACAGATACCTCCACATTCGGCATTATGGTGTTCGCCGTAATATTTATCGTCGCTGCATTGAGTTTCTTCCCGGCATTGGCCCTGGGGCCCATTGCAGAGTTCTTTGGAATGAGATAAATTTTATGAATTGTCTACCACTCGAACAATACTTCACTGATAACTAATAAATGAACAATATGAACCACCCTTACATAAAGCCAGGAAGTAACACAAAGGAAATCTTTGTGAACTTAGAACACTTTGTGTGTTACTGGTTCCATAAACTTTAAACCATGTCATTACATAGAAGAAAACAAAAATTATTCGAACGTTCTTTGGTGAATGAAGCGCTTAAACAAGCATTCGTCAAACTTAATCCGCGAATCATGTTTCGGAACCCGGTAATGTTCACTGTTGAAATTTGCACAGTAGTAATGTTGGCTGTTTGCATATGGATCTTTACTGGTGAAAAAGCACAAGGCGGCCTCGCATATAATATAATTGTATTCGCCGTATTATTCTTAACATTATTGTTTGCGAACTTTGCTGAAGCCATTGCAGAGGCAAGGGGAAAAGCACAGGCGGACAGCCTTAGAAGAACAAGAGAAGATACTCCTGCAAAAAAGGTATTTCCTGTCGGTGAAATACATACCAATGAAATTAAAATTGTTCCCTCTTCTCAATTAAGTAAGGGCGATATTTTTCTCTGTGAAACTGGTGATATTATACCAATGGATGGAGAAATAATCCAGGGTATTGCTACGATAGATGAGAGTGCCATCACCGGCGAATCTGCCCCGGTAATACGTGAAGCCGGAGGCGATAAATCTTCTGTAACCGGTGGCACGAAGGTTCTCAGCGATCATATAAAAGTTCGTGTAACCACTGAACCAGGTGAAAGCTTTTTAGATAAAATGATTGCATTGGTAGAAGGTGCATCAAGACAAAAAACGCCGAACGAAATTGCATTAACCATTTTACTGGCCGGATTTACACTCATTTTTATAATTGTGTGTGTAACACTTGAGCCTTTCGGTAAATATGCTAACACACCAATTACTATTGCAGCGTTCATTTCATTATTTGTTTGTTTAATACCCACCACAATTGGTGGTTTATTAAGCGCCATCGGTATTGCCGGTATGGACAGGGCTTTAAGAGCAAACGTAATTACTAAGAGTGGCAAAGCTGTGGAAACTGCAGGTGACCTTGATACTTTGTTATTAGATAAAACAGGAACTATAACAATTGGCAACCGGAAGGCAACCAATTTTTATCCGTCTAACGGTATAGGCTTAGACGCTTTTGTTGAAGCATGTGTACTATCTTCTTTAGCAGATGAAACACCTGAAGGAAAATCTATAATTGAACTGTCACAACTTGACAAAAATTCTTTCAACACTCACGGTGCAAAATTTATTGAGTTTACTGCCGAAACAAGAAGCAGTGGCATTGACTTACCGAATGGTTTAAAAATCCGCAAGGGAGCCTTTGATTCTATAAGAAATATAATAACAAAAGCCGGAAACGATTTTCCGGTTGAGACTGCCGACAGAGTAAAAGTTATTTCTTCGAATGGCGGAACACCGTTAGTAGTAAGTGAAAATGGCAAAGCATTAGGTGTTATAGAATTACAGGACATCATTAAACCAGGCATTAATGAGCGTTTTGAAAGACTGAGAAAAATGGGAATTAAAACCGTTATGGTAACCGGCGATAATCCGTTAACAGCAAAATTCATTGCGGAGAAAGCAGGCGTAGACGATTTTATTGCTGAAGCAAAACCGGAAGATAAAATGATTTACATAAAGAAAGAACAGCAATTGGGCAAACTGGTTGCCATGATGGGCGATGGCACCAATGATGCGCCTGCATTGGCACAGGCAGATGTAGGTGTTGCAATGAACAGCGGCACAGCAGCAGCAAAAGAAGCAGGTAACATGGTTGATCTCGACAATGACCCTACGAAATTGATTGAAGTAGTGGAGATAGGTAAACAGTTATTAATGACAAGAGGAACTCTTACGACTTTCTCCATAGCCAATGACGTAGCAAAGTATTTTGCGATTGTTCCCGCGTTGTTCATTATTTCTATACCTGCGCTGCAAGGTTTAAATATTATGCATTTGCACAGCCCGGAGAGCGCTATTTTATCTGCAATAATTTTTAATGCTATCATCATTCCTTTATTAATTCCGCTGGCATTAAAAGGAGTAACCTATAAGCCAATTGGCGCAAGCGCTCTGCTGAGAAGAAATTTATTGATCTACGGCCTGGGTGGTGTGATAGTTCCTTTTATCGGTATAAAATTATTGGACCTGATTGTTAGCATTTGGTTTTAAAAAAACTAATAACTACATAAAATTTTTAAAATATGAAAAAGCATTTTTTCCCGGCCCTAAGACTCACCCTGGTTTGCATCATAGTGTTTATGGGATTATACACTTTACTTATTTGGGTTATTGCACAGGCAGCACCTAATGGCGGTAAAGGCGAAACAGTAACAGTAAATAACAAAGTAGTAGGTTATAAATTAGAAGGTCAGCGTTTTACCGATGATAAATATTTTGACAGCCGTCCCTCTGCCTGTGGCTACAATGCAGCAGGCAGCGGAGCCAGTAATAATGGGCCATCTAACCCCGTTTATTTGAAAGATGTTCAAAACCGGATTGATACTTTTATGGTACATAATCCCTCCATAAAAAAAGAAGATATTTCATCGGAATTAGTGACGGCTTCCGGCAGTGGTTTAGATCCCGATCTCTCGCCAGAAGGCGCATCTGTTCAAATACCAAGAATTGCAAAAGTTAGAAATTTGCCTGAAGAAAGAATACGGGAATTGGTGAATCAACAAATTCAAAAACCATTACTCGGTATATTCGGGCCGGAGAAAGTAAATGTCTTGCAGCTAAATATAAAATTAGATGAATTGAAATAAGTATGTCTGCATTTGAAAATGATACGGAACAATTTTTAAATCTAAATCCAAAGGTAGCAAGAGGAAAGTTTAAGATTTATATCGGCATGAGCGCCGGTGTAGGCAAGACGTACCGCATGTTGCAGGAAGCCCACAACCTTTTGCAGAACGGTGTTAATATAAAAGTGGGTTTTGTAGAAACTCACGGAAGGAAAGAAACGCAGGCATTGATTGACGGACTTCCCGTTATACCACGAAGAGATGTTTTTTATAAAGGAAAGCGGTTGGAAGAATTGGATGTGCAGGCCGTATTATTGCTTCATCCTGAAGTTGTAATTATAGATGAGTTGGCACACTCCAACATTCCGGGCAGTAAGAATGAAAAGAGGTGGCAGGATGTTTTGGATATATTAGATGCAGGCATAGACGTAATTTCTGCAGTCAACATTCAACATATAGAAAGCATTAATGAAGATGTAAAACAAATTACCGGGGTAGAAGTAAAAGAAAGAGTTCCTGATAAGATGCTGCAGATTGCCGATGAAGTGGTAAACATAGATCTAACCGCTGATGAACTGATAACGAGGTTGAAGGCAGGTAAAATTTACGATCATGGAAAAGTGCAGCAGGCGTTGCAAAATTTTTTTCAGCCTGACCAGATATTGCAACTTCGTGAACTTGCGCTAAAAGAAGTAGCCGGGCAGGTAGAAAGAAAAGTTGATTACCAGGTAACCGGCAAAAAAAATCCTTTCAGGCATGAGCGCTTCTTAGCGTGTGTTTCATCCAACCACGAAATAGCACAACGGATTATTCGTAAAACCGCAAGGCTGGCTTCGTATTACAATAGCCAATGGTATGTTCTGTACGTGCAAACGCCAAAAGAATCAGTTGACAAAATTCCTTTGGCTGCACAACGCCATTTAATCAATAACTTTAAAAACGCGACAGAGTTAGGTGCAGAAGTTATTCAGAAAAAAGAGGACAATATTGCTGCTGCAATTATGGATATGGTTGTCGAGAAACAGATCACAACAATTTGCATTGGTAAGCCGCATTTAAATCTCTTTCAAATAATACTAAGGACAAGCGTATTCAACCAACTGTTAAAAACGCTTTCAAAAAACAACATCGACATAGTAATATTTTCCTAATGGCGTTGAACGTTAAAAATAAAATAAGGCTGGGAACATTATTCCTGTTCTTGCTGCTGATTCTGACAGGCGGCATAAGCATTTATTTTATGTCGCAATTAAAAGCGGAGGCAATGAACATATTGAGGGATAACTATAAAAGCATATCTTATGGCCACACAATGCAGCAGCAATTGAATTCGATGGAGACATCGTATGATCAATCAATCCGGCGATTTGACAGTGCATTGAACCTACAGGAAAATAATATTACCGAAAAAGGTGAAAAGGAAATAACTGATTCTATAAGGATACACTTTAGTAAACTGAGATCCGGGGACACGGCAAAGGAGATAATAAAGACATTGCAAAATGAAATTCAAAAGATACTTGCTTTAAATATGGGTGCCATAAGTCTAAAAAACGAAAAGGCCCAGTCAACCGCAAATAAGGCACTTACTATCATTCTGTTTTTAAGCAGCCTGGTGTTCATTATATCATTTACATTCCTGCTCAATTTCCCTTCAGTAGTTACTACTCCTATTAAGCAACTAACGGCAGCCATAAACGAAATAGGTGATAAAAATTATCAGCATCGAATTCATATTGAGAATAAAGATGAATTTGGCAAATTAGCAGATGCCTTTAATGAGATGGCGGAAAAACTACAGTATTTTGAAAGCAGCAATCTCAATAAAATGATGTTTGAAAAAAACCGGGCAGAAGCTGTGATTAATAGCCTGAAAGATGCAAGCATTGGAATTGATAAAAATGATACGATTCTTTTTGCCAATCAGCAGGCACTTCAGCTACTGGGATTAAAGACAGAAGATGTGGTAGGCAAATCTGTTAAAGAAATAAGCGTCAGAAATGATTTGTTTCGCTTCCTTATTGAAAATGAAAATCCAATCCCTTTTAAGATTGTGGTGGACAACCGGGAAAACTTTTTCACAAAAGAAATACTTGATGTAACGCAAGGTGAAGCAAAAAATAAAGTAATTGTATTAAAAAATATAACGTCCTTTAAAGAACTGGATGTTGCCAAAACTAATTTTATTGCTACCATATCGCACGAACTAAAAACACCGTTGGCCTCATCCGATTTTAGCTTAAAGTTGCTGGAAGATGAAAGGGTAAGTAATCTTTCGACTGAACAAAAGGAATTAATAGGCAACCTTAAACGCGATAACCAACGCATGCTTAAAATATTGAGCGAGCTCTTGAATTTATCGCAGGTTGAAACGGGGAGAATACAACTAAATATAAAGAAGGTTGCGCCTGAGCAAATTGCCGAGAATGCTTTACAGGCCGTTGCAATCAATGCAAAACAAAAAGAGGTTTCTATAAGAAAGATGTTTGATAAAGATCTGCCGCAGATCAACGCAGATGCAGATAAAACTACATGGGTCATAAATAATTTTCTTACCAACGCAATCAAATATTCATATAATGGTGGTGTTGTGGAAGCGGGTGTCGCCAAAGAAAACGGAAACATTATTTTTTCAGTAAAAGATTACGGCCCTGGCATTGCCAAAGAATACCAGCCAAAATTATTTGAGAGATATTTCCAGGTACCGGGATCAAAAGAAAAAGGCACAGGATTGGGGCTTGCGATTTCCAAGGAATTTGTTGAAGCGCAAGGCGGAAAAATCTGGGTGGAAAGTGAAATTGCAAAAGGCTCCTCTTTTTATTTTAGTCTGCCCATATAATTCGGTAAATTATTTTGTATTTGGAATAGCAGCCTTAGTTTACAAACCCAATTTTATTATTCAAACAATATATGCGAATAGAATTTACTGATATCGACTATGGTGTTGATCGTTCTTCTTTCGCCTTCGTCGTCTATAAAAACAAGTGAAGTAATTTCGCATGAAAACCGGTCACCATCTCGTCTTACGCCTGTTATTTTAGCTTTTGCTTTTCCATTAAAATTCATTTGATCCGCGTATTCGGCATATTTTCTCTCGGTGGTATCAAAAAGCTCTTTTGTTGTAAGCTCTGTCATTTTTCCAGATGTATATCCAAAAATCCTGGAGAAAGTTTCATTCACTTCCAGTATTCTTCCCTGGCTGTTAGTGATGCTGCTTGCATATAAAGTATTTTCGAGTAAGGTTCGAAATAATTCTGAAGTTGATGGAAATTTTACCAGTTCAGGATGCCCACGAAATTCCTGTAAATATTTTTGATTGGCCTCTACATTGGGTAATCGATTCTTTTGATCCGTATGTGTTGTAGTTTTCATTAATCCTGTTAAAAAAAATTATAGGCAATCCTTTGCATATGTATTTTATAGTAAGAACAAGACTAATTTAAAAAATAAAATTTGCAGATGCAAATAATCCGAATCCATTATCTGTTTAAAACCGGAAATCAATCATCTTAAATTATTTTAAGAAAACCGTATACTTTCTTAAATGATATTTGCACAATATTTCAATCAATTTTTTTGTATGAACATCGGAGCGTGGATCGTTTTATTAGTCATTACTATTTCTGCATTAGTTGTTCTGTTTTATAAACGGGCAGGAAAAAAAATTGCATTACCCGCAGGATATAAAAATTTACTGTTGCATCATGTTGGTTTTTATCGCTCCTTAAATGATAAAGACAAAATAAAATTTGAAGAAGAACTACAGGAGTTCCTTAGTTACGTTCGCATCAATGGAGTTGAAACAACCGTTGAAGCTATTGACCGGTTGTTAGTTGCTGCAAGTGCAGTTATTCCCACCTTTGGATTTAACGGCTGGAAGTATAATAATTTACGGGAAGTCCTTTTGTACCCGGCATCATTTGATAAGGAAAAATTCTTATTACAAAGCAATGAAAGAAATACTTTGGGCATGGTTGGCAACGGCCCGATGCAAAGGGTTATGATATTGTCGAAGCCAGCTCTCCATGAAGGTTTTGCCAATGAAATGGGAAAAGATAATACGGGCATACACGAATTTGTTCATTTGCTTGATAAGGATGACGGTGATGTGGACGGTCTGCCTGAAACCTTACTCAACGGGAAATATACAACCGCCTGGATTCAATTAGTAAATGAAAATATTGATGCCATTAAACAAGGCAATTCTGATATCAATACTTATGGCGCAATGAACAAAGCAGAATTTTTTGCAGTAGCCGCTGAATATTTTTTTAAGCGCCCTGATCTATTTAAAGAAAGACATGAAGCCTTATTTAACATGATGGTACAAATTTTTAATCAAAGCCCATCTGTTGCTTTATTTGCTGAAAACAGTTGATTCAAGTTTATAGATATGCTGTTATATTAAGTTACCCCTATCGGTTTCACAAATACATATTAAGATAATAGGACCCGGGCTTGAACATTAAAACGCTGGAAATAATTCTTAGAAATAATTTTTTACGCCTTTTGCAATTGTTGTTTTGAGTAGTATTTTCTTTTAATCCAAAATGCCACATTTACCAGTGAAATTAATGCCGGCACTTCTACCAAAGGGCCTATAACACCGGCAAATGCCTGGCCACTGTTAATGCCAAATACCCCGATAGATACCGCTATCGCCAATTCAAAATTATTACCTGCCGCCGTAAATGCTACGGCTGCGTTGGTTGAATAATCTGCTCCCATTCTTTTGCCAATAAAGAAGCTTACCAAAAACATGATGGCGAAGTAGATTACTAACGGTACAGCTATTCGAACTACATCTAAAGGTATTTGTACAATCAATTGACCCTTTAGGCTAAACATCACAATTATGGTAAACAATAAGGCTACCAAAGTAACTGGCGAGATAAAAGGAACGAATTTATTTTGATACCATTCATCACCTTTCGCTTTTCTTAAAGCAATCCTGGTAATAACACCTGCGGCAAAAGGAATCCCCAAATAAATAGCAACACTTTTTGCAATTTGGCCTATCGTGATATCAACTACTGAACCCCGAATTCCGAATAAGGGTGGCAGCATGGTAACAAACACGTATGCGTAGACGCTATACAGCAATACCTGGAAAATACTGTTGAGTGCAACTAACCCTGCAGCATATTCCCTGCTGCCTTCTGCCAGCTCATTCCAGACAATAACCATAGCGATACACCTAGCTAAGCCAATCAAAATTAATCCCACCATATATTCGGGATAACCACGCAAAAAAACGATAGCGAGAAAGAACATGAGTACCGGGCCAATCACCCAATTAAGCAATAATGAAACACCCAATACTTTGGTGTTTTTAAATACGTCTTTTAGTTTATCGTATTTCACTTTCGCAAATGGCGGATACATCATCAATATTAAACCTACCGCCAAAGGAATATTTGTAGTACCGGAAGAAAATGAATTAATGAAACCGGAAGAAGTTGGGAAAAAGTAGCCAATAGCAACACCAGCACCCATTGCCAAAAATATCCAAAGAGTTAAATACCTGTCTAAAAAACTTAATTTCCTTCTTTCGTGCGCCGGGGCGCAATCATTAGCTGACATTATAAATTAAATAAATTCGGTGACACTTTGATTGTTGCTATTGTCTAAAATATTGTTGGACGAATCAATTACATTTTATTGACTTATGGTTAGTTGGATTCGTAAATTTTATTCTCCATCCAGTAGTCCGGGTTGCTTGCGACTTCGATAAATTGTACAACTGCCTGCCTGATCTCGTCCCTTACCACTCGAACCTTTGTGAGTATTTCTTCATCAGAACCTCCAAATCTAGAAGGATCCGGAAAAGACCACGCAATTCTCTTTACCTTGCCGGGGAAGACAGGACATCTTTCAGCAGCTTCTTTTTCACAAACAGTAATTACAGCATTATATAATCTTCCCTTTCGAAACAAATCCAAAGCTTCTTTGGTTTCATTTTTACTAATATCTATTCCAACTTCTTTCATAGCCAGGACAATGTAAGGATTCAATTTACCTTTTTCAATACCAGCGCTTTCTGCTCTAAATTTTCCGCCGCCTAAATGATTTAGAAAGGCTTCCGCCATCTGGCTCCTGGCTGAATTATGAATACAAACAAACAAAACATTATACATGAGGTCGATTTTTTATATTTTTAATTACAGCAATCAGGGCCGCAACAAGTCGCCTTCTCTGCCAATGGCTTTTCTGCATAAACTGTTATACTGCGAATACCCGTTCCCGATACTTTAAATGTTTCAATTTGTTCAGGAGACAAATAATTACTTAATATATCATCTGGTACAATAATTGGCTTGTCCTTTTGAACAACAATATTTTTGAAACCATTGCTTGTTATCAACTCGAGGTACACCTTTTTTTGAATAGCCCCTGCCACACAACCTGCATACATTTCCGCAGCTTCTTTTATTTGCGCAGGTAATTCGCCTTCCAGTACAATATCGGATATACTGAAATGTCCGCCGGGTTTTAAAACGCGAAAGATCTCTTTTATAACAGCGTCCTTGTTTGGCACCAGGTTAAGTACACAATTACTTACAACCACATCTGCAACATTTGAAGTGAGTGGCATCTTTTCAATATCGCCCTGCCGAAACTCAACATTATTAAATCCTCTCACATCATTATTTCTTCTTGCTTTCTCAATCATAGCCGGGGTGAAGTCTATCCCAATTACTTTTCCGGTTTCACCCGTTTCATGCCTTGCTATGAATGCATCATTACCGGCGCCGCTGCCCAGGTCAATTACAACATCCCCTTTTTTAATTTTAGCAAATTGAGTTGGCAGCCCGCAACCTAACCCTAAATCAGCATCAGGGTTGTATCCATCAAGTTGGTTGTAGTCTTCTGACATAATGTTATATACTTCCGTGCTACAGCAACCAGAACCACAACAAGATGACTCATTGGTTTCTTTATCCTGCAAAGCAATTTCTGAGTATTTCTGTTTTACCAGTTCTTTTAAGGCTATTTCTGTTTCCATTTTATCTATTTTTTATTTGAATAATAATCGTTATATACCGATAGGTTTGATCAAAAAAAATCAGCAACAACTGGCTGCCTTACCTTTATAAGAGTCAAAAAGCTGGTTGATGCTCTCTTGCGCTAACTTCCACTCCTTCTCGTCAATGCAATAACAAACGGAGGCGCCATCTATGTCTCCTTTAATCAACCCGGCATCTTTTAATTCTTTTAAATGTTGCGACACGGTACTTTGCGAGAGAGGCAATTCGTCAACGATATCTCCACAAATACACGCTTGTTTTTTTGCAAGAAATTTTAAAATAGAAATCCTCGCAGGATGGCCCAGTGCTTTTGCATACCTCGCCAGTTTGTTTTCTTTTGAAGTAAAAATATGTGACTTGGTGATACCCATAAAACTAATCGCAATATTACGATTAGTTTACTGATTAAACAAATAAATCAAAATATTATTTTGTAAAAAAAAGATCATAATATAAGAACGATGGTACCCGCAATAATTAGCAACGCACCTACTGCAATCCTGGGTGTAAGGGTTTCTCCCAAAAAGACAACCGACAAAATAATGGCCAGGGCGACGCTTAGTTTATCAACAGGAGCCACCTGCGAAACCTTGCCTAACTGCAAAGCTTTAAAATAGAAAATCCACGAAAGGCCGGTTGCGATACCAGACAAACAAAGGAAGATAATATTCTGTTTGGTGAGTGTATGAATAGTAGCCGCCCCGCCGCGAAAAAAAGCTATAGCCCACGCGATAAATAAGATCACAATAGTTCGAATGCCGGTAGCAAGATCAGTATCTACACCCTTAATGCCAACCTTGGCAAAGATGGCTGTAAGCGCCGCAAATAAAGCAGAAAGCAAAGCATATATCCACCACATAATTAAGTTTTTTAAGGTAATTCCATCCAAGGTACACTACAAAATATTTAAACGACATATTTAGATGGCCGAAAATTTGCACGTCGGGTAAATAAGTCAAACAATTTCAATAGACGCGTTAGCCTGGCGCGCGGGGAAATTTTAGATTACATACATTGATTACATTAACTGGTACATATTTTATTTAGATTGTTGTTCGATATTTGCAAGAGGAAATGACCTATTTAAAATTGTATGAGGCATTGGCAAGGTTTTTAGTATAACCATTAAACTACCATAATGAAACTTTCATACAGGTTATTTTTTTTGATGCAATTGACTGTGTTCGGTGCAACCACGTTGCCCGCACAACAAACGTCAACCGGGGACTCGACAAAGAAAACGAAATTGGTTATAGCAGGCCCCCAGTATCGTCGTTCTGCCTGGCATAATTATTTGTGGGGAAAAAATTATCGCAAGGAATGGAGTACTCCTGTTAACCTGCCAGTTTTCTTATTAAAGGATCGGGAAGGCGGCCTTACCCCTGTTAAAGAAGGTGGTGGCCATCAAACCACATCGCTGCACCTTGAAAATAAAGATGGGAAAAATTATACCCTTCGTTCGGTTGATAAAAGACTGGGAAAGGTTTTACCGGAATATTTTAAGGGGACATTTATTGAAGCGCAGGTAAATGATGAAGTATCCATGTCGAATCCGTACGCCGCTGCAACGGTACCCTTGATGGCACAAAGTGCCGGAATTTATCATACCAACCCAGAGTATGTTTATTTACCGCGACAAGAAGCATTAGATAGCTTTAATGCTAAGTTTGATAATAATGTTTACCTCTTTGAGCAAAGATTAAAAGGGGACTGGAGCGATGCAGACAACCTCGGCAACTTCGATAAATTCTACTCCACGGACGAAGTGATGCAAAAGTTACAGGACGAATCAGATAACAGTGCTGATCAAAAAACATTTTTAAAAGACAGGCTCTTTGACATGCTCATTGGAGATTGGGACCGACATGAAGATCAATGGGGCTGGGGCGAATTAAAGAAAGGTGATAGAAGAATCTATGTGCCTGTGCCCGAAGACCGGGACCAGGTTTATTTTGCACATGACGGTAAACTTTTAAATGCTGCCATCTATATGTCGGGCATTCGTTATTTCCAAAGTTTTAAAGATCATATCAGCAATGTAAATACATTGAATTATGAAGAACGTGGTCTCGACAGGGTTTTTACAAATGAGTTAAGCAGGGATGAATGGATAACTATTGCGAAAAACTTACAAAAGGCACTTACCGATAATATAATTGAAACTGCCGTTAAAAAATTTCCGCCCGAAGTATATTCTTTTTCGGGAAGAAAAATCACAAGGAACTTAGAATCGAGACGAAATCAATTGGTAAAATATGCGAAACAATATTATTTGTTTCTTGCAAAAGAAGTAGAAATAATTGGTACCAAAGAAGATGACTATTTTGAGGTGACGCGATTAAATGATAGTGAGACAATAGTTAAGGTTTATAAAATAAAAAAGGATGGGGATAAAAAAGCAAAACCATATTATTCACGAACATTTTTTTCAAGCGAAACAAATGAGGTTCGTTTATTCGGCGTTTCAGGCAACGATATTTATGTGACCGATGGCAAAGTGAATAGTGGAATAAGAATAAGAATTATTGGTGGTTTTGATAAGGATTCAATTATGATCAATTCATTGGCAGGGAAACATACCAAAACGTATGTTTATGATGGCCCCGACGACCATATTGAATCTATTGGAAGGATAAAAAAACAGATCTCTTCCGACAGCGATATTCACAGGTATCAATATAGAACCTACCAGTATGATAAAAGAGGCTCCTCCGCTTCTCTCTTTTACAGCGATGCCGATAGGCTATTCGCAGGAGTTGGATATGGCTGGACGCATTTTAGATGGCGGCAAAATCCGTTTGTTTTCAAGCAAAAGTTTGACGTAAATTATTCACTGTCGCAACGTGCCGCAAGTTTTACGTATAAGGGTCTCTTTCCAAATGTCATTGGTAAATGGAATCTTTCATTACTTGCCAATTACGATTTTATCCGCTGGACCAATTTTTATGGCCTGGGAAATGAAACGATTCTCACTACTAAAGATCTTGATTATAACAGGATGAGAACCCGTGAAGTTCTCGGCACATTGGGTTTTACAAAGAAGGCGGGAAATAATTCTTTTGATATTCATGGTTTTTATCAAACCGTAAAAATTGTCAGTGACGATGACCGCTACACTTTCAAGATTATTAAGCCGGTGGATTCAAACGTTTTTAAAATAAGAAAATTTGCGGGCATAGCCGCAGGGTATACTTTTTCAAAATTAGATGACTCCATTGTTCCCACAAGTGGCATCATAGTGTCCGCCAACGGATCCTATACTCAAAATACAAATGAGCGCAGTAGAAATTTCTGGAAGTATGGTGGCAACCTTCAATTGTATGTGCCGTTGTTTTATAAATTTTCGTTAGCTATTTCCGGCGCAATAGAAACTGTCGACGGGAAACCTGAGTTTTATCAATATCCGTCAATTGGCGGAGGCCAGGATTTACGCGGATTTCAGCGACAAAGGTTTTATGGAAAAACAACTTTCTATAACAGCAACGAATTTCGTTTTATTAGTAAAGTGAGAACTTATATTTTTAATGGTAAAGCAGGATTGCTTGCCTTTGTTGATGATGGCCGGGTTTGGATACCAAATGAAAATTCAAACACGCTGCATGTAGGCTATGGTGGTGGAGTAATATTAGATCCATTTAATTTTTTATTTGTTGATATAACTTACGGTTTCTCCAAGGAAGACCATCTATTGCAGTTTCGCCTGAATGTAAAGTTATAACCGCATTGCTGTGTTTCTTCACAATTTTGATTTCATTAAATTATGAGCCCTATGCTTTTTGAATGCGCTATAGCTTCAATGCTATGATGAAAATAACAGCAATGCGTGCCCGAAGAAACCATTTTATCCATAATTTTTTCTACTGCCGTATATTTATTTTTATGAATTCTCCTGATGTAAACTGCAAAGATTTTTCCCGGGAAATATTCCGCTAACGCATGGTAGATGTTGGGATCTTCCTGCGAATCGTCTCCGAATAAAACAAACTGCCTTTCAGGATATGCTTCTATGATTCGGACAATTCGAACAAATTTTGTCGCGTGTTTATTTTGACCCGTTTTCCAAACCTGGCTAAATTTCTTCAATTCATTTAAAAGATAAATTCCGCCGGGTAAGCCATTTTCTTTTGAAAATTCTTTAATAAAATAATAAAGATTCCACTCGCTGCTGGAGACATAAAAAAAAGGATTTGATTGCCCCGGTTGTTGACCGGATGAAGCGAGCAACTGGTAATGGTTTACGACCCCTGCAAAAGTCTTCCTGCTTCTTGCATTTTTTGTAAGCAAAACATATAATCGTTTACGAAGTCTTGAAGAATGAGATATTATGAAAGTATCATCAATGTCAGATACAAAAACATGATTAGAATTAAAGGGAATATTAACCTGCCCCGAACCGGTAATTTTTTGCGCTTCATATTTTTCTTCCTCAAGGCATACTCTTACGTTGTGCCAGCCCGAACCAGGATAAACCACCGGCGACCATTCAAATTTAAAATACCCGTTATCCTGGGTTTCCGAATGCAGCCGTATACCCTCCCATTCCATCGATATTTTTGCATTTTTATATGGCTTTACCATAAACATGCGCAGCATGGAAAAACTATTAACGATCCAATTTTGCCGGTATGTTTTCCTCATAAAGGGGCTTAATTTTAGAACATGACCGAACACAATTATTTTTCCATCATTGCCATATCCATCATAAACCCTGATGACAGGTTGATGATTCAACCTGAATAGAAACAATATTTTCTGTTTTATCTTTTTTAGCAACGAAAGTTTCTTTTCTTTACGATTCAATTAAAAAATTTCATTAAAGGCACTTGAAAGATATTATGGAAAATCCAGCAAGCCTGAAAATATTATTCGTTCTCAATCCAATATCAGGTGGAAAGAAAAAGATCGATTGGGAACGAGCCATCAGGGAATATTTCAAAAACCTTCACCATGAAATAGAAATTTATGTTTTAAACGACAAAGATGATACCGCATCGTTACAATACTGGATTAATAAGTTGCAAATAACCAGAGTGGTAGCAGTCGGTGGCGACGGAACCATTTCCTTGCTGGCCACACAATTACAAGGAACACCTATCACCCTCGGCATCCTCCCTGCTGGCTCAGCAAATGGTATGGCTAAAGAACTTGGTATTCCGGAATCGCCTAAAGAAGCCCTTGATATTATTGTTAACGGAAAAATAAAGCCATGTGACCTGATAAAAATTAATGATGATGAAATAAGCCTCCACTTAAGTGACTTTGGCTTGAATGCCCGGCTTATAAAATATTTTAATGAGAACAAGCTGCGGGGAATGTGGGGATATGCCCGAATGGTAATTAAAGTTTTATGGCGCAAAAAATTAATGACAGCTCTTATTGAAGCTGACAATATTAACCTGGAGACAAATGCATACATGATCGTGATTGCCAATGCCCGTAAATATGGAACCGGTGCTGTTATTAACCCTGAGGGTAACTTAAGCGACGGCCTTTTTGAAATCATCATATTTCGAAAATTTCCGGTTTTGGAATTATTTAAAATGTTGTTAAGCTATAAAAAATTCAATCCTAAAAAGGTGGAAATCTTTCAAACAAATAAAGCAACAATTACCGTGAAAAGAAAAACGCATTTCCAGGTCGATGGAGAATACAAGGGTAAGATTGATAAAGTTGTTGCGGAAATTATGGCAACTCAGTTGAATATTTTAGTATCCAAAACTAATAGCTGATACCTCACACCTAATATCTCACCCCTATATACATTTCCAGATAACATCCGCAAACCATTTGTTTTTATCGAAGAAGTGAGCCACTGGCTCAAAGCCGCACCGGGTAGCAATTTCATCTATCTGTTCAATTGTATATTTTTGGGAAATCTCCATAAAAATATATTCGTTTTTGGCGAACTTTATCTCAATACTATCGGGTATGGTTACCTGCTGATCACGCAATGAAATAAGATAACTCCTGCATGCTCCGGAAACAGGATCGTATGTAGCATAATGTTCAAACGCACTTATATTAAAATTGGCACGAAGCTCATCATTCATTCTTTGTAAAAGATTCAGGTTAAAATCCCTCGTGTATCCTTTACTGTCATTATAAGCAGCTAATATTTGTTTTGGATTTTTTTTAAGATCAATCCCCATCAGCACCATATCTCCAACAGAAAGCTGTGCCCGCAATTCACGACAAAACTCATCTGCATTTTCTTTTGGAATATTGCCAATATTAGAGCCAAGAAATAAAACCAGTTTAATCTTATCAGAAATTCTCTTTGCAGATTTAAGCATAGATAGATATTCACCATTAAGCCCATGAATATTCAGTTGCGGCAATTGCTCGGGCAGCTTTTTCTGAAGGAGATTAATTATGTTTTTAGAAATATCTACGGGAAAATAGGTATCAATTGCATTTTTATTAACCAGCTCTTTTAAGAGATATAATGATTTTATAGCATCGCCAGGCCCCAGCTCCACAACATCGAAGTTGCGGTGTTGATCAACCATGATCTTAGCCAACTCAGCAGTTTGAGTCGAAAATATCTCCATCTCACAATTCGTAAGGTAATATTCTTCGCATTGCATGATCTTCTGAAAAAGTTCATCGCCTCTCTTATCGTAAAAATATTTTGACTGCAGGTATTTCGGAGTTGTTCCTAAGCCGGTAACAACATCTTTCAAAAATTGATTCATCACATTTTTTTTACTTCAACAGATATTATTGTGCCAATCTTATGCCGGTATATTGCCAACGCAAATAAGGATGAAAAAAATTACGGTAAGTAATACGGCTATGACCCGAGGGAGTTACTTCAGAAGCTCCGCGTAAAACTTTTTGATTTACCATAAACTTTCCATTGTACTCTCCGATAGCGCCGGGAGCTTTTGAAAAACCGGGATAAGGGAGATAAGCACTTTCAGTCCACTCCCATCTCTTTCCCCAATCCAATTTTTGCGCAGCTATTTCCCATTCAAACTCAGTCGGGAGGCGCATTCCCTTCCACGATGCGTATGCAGATGCTTCATAAAAACTGATGTGACATAACACATCGTTTGCGTCAATTTTTTGCAAACCATGCAAGGTGTAATTAAACCATTCGTTATT
Organism: Ginsengibacter sp.; assembly: GCF_057362405.1. Classification (NCBI taxonomy): domain Bacteria; kingdom Pseudomonadati; phylum Bacteroidota; class Chitinophagia; order Chitinophagales; family Chitinophagaceae; genus Ginsengibacter; species Ginsengibacter sp. Next base: position 8,728 of record NZ_JBMQQG010000062.1, on the reverse strand, counting down.
AATAAAGTGCCAATATAATGGCGAATTGATGTTGTTTGTTTTTACCCAATCCCAGCCTTCCGCATGCCAATAATTAAAATCTTTATAACCGCCCGAATCCATAAATTCCATGAATTCGCCATTAGTAACAAGACCGTTGGCGATGCTAAAATTCTGCAACAATACCTCGTGCCTGCTCAATTCATTATCAAAACAGAAGTCGTTACCCTCGTAGCCAATTTTATAAATTCCTTTATCAATTTTTGTAAATCCTTTGCCTTTAGAATAGTTGTCTTTTTTGATCAAAGGACTCTCCTGTGACGGAGAGATATATGATGGAAACAGAGGGTTATTACCTAAAATATATTTGATGTCCGTTGCCAAAAGTTCCTGGTGTTGCTGTTCGTGATTTAAGCCCAGTATAATTAACTCTTCCAATTCCGGAGATTGATTTTTTTGTAAAAATTCATTCATTGCCTGATCAACGTAGCTGCGGTATTTATAAACGTCTTCCACAGATGGCCTGCTTAAATTTCCCCGATCAGTCCTGATAACTCTGGCACCTATCGTCTCATAATAGCTGTTGAACACATAATTATATTGTGGATCAAATTCCTCATAATTCACCAGGTTGGGTTTCAAAATAAATGTTTCAAAAAACCATGTGGTATGGCCTATGTGCCATTTCGGTGGACTAACATCAACAATTGGCTGCACTACATAATCCTCGGTCTTTAATGGTTTACATATTTCTTCTGAATAACCTCTAACCGCGTTATATTTTTCTAAAAGATTCATTTTTATCACTGGCCTAACCCAACTCTCCCTCCGGCAAATTCAGGATAACTGAAGGAGAACGAATAAGATTTATATGGCGCTATTTTTTATCTAAATAATTTTTTAAGTCAGAAATACTATTAACACCTATGCGCTTCGATTGTTCTCGTCGCATCATTAAACAATACGAATTATTAAAGCCGACTGGTTGCAACCATTTCAAATGATATTTCAATTGAAACTCTTGTTGTACATAATTATAAACGTTTTGTTCGTTCTGTCCCAATTGCTTAGTTATTTTTTCGGGAGTTGGTAAAATTACCAGTAATGCAGTACCAGAATATTCAGGATACATATCAATTTGATTATTTATCAGCGCATCAAAACAAATTTTTGTCCCGCCCAAACCAGTTTTTGTTTCCACCTGCAAATTGGTGTTTCCTTTAATCAACATAGTATACATTGCGGCAAGAATATACTGCTCACCGAAAATTTTGGACCCTATTCGTATAATTGCTCCATTTCCATTTAGAGGTTCTTTATACAAACTTTGTTCCATCAAAAAATCTTTGGCAACTTTGTCAGGGCTCTTCTTTAAATAATCGACCCGGTAATTCAATTCAGTCATTACGGAATCGTTGATACGGCCAGCCAGTTGGTTTAATGCATTTTCAAGTTCGGGGTGTTGCTGCAAAATACTTTCGCGAATAACCGGTGCAACATAATACGGCGGAAATATTTTTTTATCGTCCTTCAAAACCACCAGGTCAAAAGCTTTTAATCGTCCGTCAGTGCTGTATCCGCTGATCACATCCAATTTTTTTTTATAGGCTGCTTTATACATGACAGCATCACTGATTCCAACATTTCTTATATTTAAATGATATACTTTTTTTAATCCCAGATAACCATCTTCTCTTCCCATAAATTCCGGTGTAAACCCAGCCAGCATTTTACTTCCGTAGATGTCAGGCAATAAATAAAAAGAAGACAGGAGAATAATACTTACGGGCAGTAACCAAAAACCTGTTCGCAGTTTTTTAAGATTTATTTTTTGAACTTTCGATAAAATAAAATCAAGAACGATCGCGAGTAAGGCAGCAGGGATTGCGCCCGCGAGAATCATGTTTGTATTATTCAATGCAATTCCGCCAAATATAAATTCACCAAGACCACCAGCCGCAATGTACGCTGCAAGTGTTGCCACGCCTACGTTTATGACCGTTGCGGTACGTATTCCTGCGAGTATAACGGGAAGGGCTAAAGGTAGTTCTACTTTTGCGAGTATTTGCTTACTGCTCATTCCCATTCCTTTTGCTGCATCTCTTACTGATGCATCCACTCCAATAATTCCAGTGAATGTATTTCGCACAATAGGTAACAACGCATACAAAAATAAAGCGACGATAGCAGGCTTCGGCCCAATGCCAAGAAGTGGGATCATAAAACCAAGTAACGCAATACTGGGTATCGTTTGCAATACACCAACAAAACCCAGAACAGTTCCGGATAATTTTTTTCTCCTGGCAATAAGAATTCCCAAAGGAACCCCAATAGCAACGGCTATCAATAATGAAATAAAAGTCAAGCCGATGTGCGCCAGTAACTGGTCGAAAATTTTACCGGCCTGCTCACGCATAAAACTCAAGAGCGATTGGTTTGATTCATTCATATCTCTTTTGTTTATAATCGCTAAACGCTGTAAACAAAGAATCGTAATTCGCAGTTTTCATTTCTGCCGTTAGTGCGTTATGCAATACAATACTTTTAATTTTTTTATTGGATAAAATATAAAGCGCCTGCCAAACATTATCGCTGACATCGATTATGCCATCTGTTATTTCCCCCTGGTTAATTGATGGCAGATAGTCCCAAATATCTTTCAGCAACACTGCATTCAATTCAAGTTGCATCCGTTGATCCTCAAAAAAAGAGGATACAAACTTGTTAACAGGATTAAATAACAAGTCAGCAGGAGAACCTTCCTGTACTATCTTTCCTTTATCCATTAATAAAATTTTGTCACCAAGATCAAAGGCTTCACGAATATCGTGCGTGACTAACACAATTGTTTTATTCTTTAGTACTTCCAACTGGCTGAATTCATGGGTAATGCCAGCCCGCGTTACCGCGTCCAACGCCCCGAATGGCTCATCCATCAAAAGCACAGGAGGATCGGCTGCCAGGGCTCTTGCCAAACCAACCCGTTGTTGCTGACCACCGCTTAAATGTTGCGGATACAGTGATAAATAGTCATACGGAAGATGCAGCTGTTCCAGTAATTCTTCCGTTCTTTTATTAATCTTTTGTTTGGGCCATTTTAATAATTCAGGAACAATGGCGATATTTTCGGCAATGGTGTAGTGAGGAAATAGCCCATTGTGTTGCAGCACATAACCAACACTTCTTCGCAACTCTTCCGGTGAAACATCTTTAATATTTTTACCACCAACAGAAATATTTCCTGTTGTTGCCTCTGTCAGCCTGTTGATCATGCGCAGCGTAGTTGTTTTGCCACAACCACTCGTGCCAAGCAACACGACATTCTCTCCTTCATTTACTACAAATGAAATATTATCCACGGCTACTTTGTTCCCGAAAATTTTGCTAACCTGATCAACAACTATGGTTGCTTTACTTTTAACTGACAAAAAAATAATTTTAAGTACGAAAGAAATCAGTTTTATTTCTATTACGCTTATAGTTCTTAAAATTATGGAAAATTATAGGAGCAGGCGAGGGATGGCTTTACAGAAATTTTTCCCGCTCAAAATAATTGTAAAGAATAGTTATAAGATTACAGGGAATTTCCCGGAAGAAAAAAGTTAATAGAACTTTGTCTGTTTGCGCCTTCCGGGCTTTGTTAAATAAAGAATGGCATTTAAAATTAATCTTTAGAACTTATCATCATTTACTTCAATCCAATAACCATCAGGGTCCTGTAGATAAATCTGGCTAACGCCGTCGGATCTCTTTTGTGGCTTTCTTTCACCCTGGAAGTTTTGATACTTTACGCCCATCTCATCAAGATGCTCAATAAAATCGGACAAAGATGCTACTCTAAAAGCAAGATGGATATTGATATCGTGCGCCATAACTGCTTTCGCTCCTCCCACTACATGAAGCTGGCTGTGAGGGCCTATTTTAAACCAGTTGTGGCGGCCATCATGAAACGGCTCGGGTATTTGCTGAAGTTGCATTACGCCTTTATAAAAGTTTGTGCTTTTATCCAAATCAACTACATAAACGGTCGTGTGATCCATTACCGGGGATTGTGAACCTGCCATAGTATTACTTTTTTGCAAAGCTAATTTAATAGCTTGTTCAGCCAGTGGTTCCATAACTTTATATCCCGCTAAATTGGGATGTACGCCGTCCGGTGAATATTCCGCTTTCATGCCATCGCGTTCATCAACCAGTGAAGTAAAATAATCGAGGTAAAAACAATCATGCATCGCGGCATAATCTTTTATCCATTTATTAAGTGTAATAATTTTTTGCGCTGGTTCCAATCCGCGCTTCCAGGGATAATCAAAAACGGGAAGTACGGACGAAAGCACCACCTTAATGTTGGCTGCTTGCGCCAGTTCTGCCATTGAGGATAAATTATCTTCAATCATTTCTAAAGTTGAAGGACCTGTATTGCCGGCAATATCGTTGGTACCGGCTAATATTACAACAACCTTCGGATGTAAATTCACGACGTCCTGCTTAAACCTGATGAGCATTTGAGGCGTTGTCTGTCCGCTTATACCACGTCCTACGTATCCGTGTTTTGCAAAAAATGCCGAGTCCATTCTAACCCACCCTTCAGTAATTGAGTTACCCATAAACACTACACGATTTTCATTTGCAGCAGGAGCGGTCAGCTTTGCATTTTCTTCTTTATATCTTGAGAGATTTGGCCAATCCTGGGCCTCAGAAAAAAAAGGAAACATCATTGTTGATAGAATTATGCCTAAAATATATTTCATGGTATCAAGCTTTTTTTCAGTTATTTTTTATCCTTCATTTTAAATGGAGGCTATTGAAGTATTAGATTCAAATATAAAATAATAAGGGCAAATGAAATGGATATAAACTTGGGTGACTTCATTTAATCGCCCTGGATTAATTTTTGATAGGATCATATTTTTTCGCATCGTACTTAGTATGATGAAGTGCCTGATGAAAATGTATTAATGCTTTTTATCACCAGCATCATTGTACAATTCTTCTAGCAGCGGCGACATAAACGACTGCCGGTAACATTTAGTTCTTCAGCCATTATTGCTGAATCATCTGCTGAATAAAATTATCAGAGATCTCTAAAGCTATTGCAATATCCTTCAACTCCACTTTTTCCAGGGGGCTATGACTGATACCTTTAAAACATCTTACAAACAGAATAGATACCGGGGCAACGGGTGCAATTGCAGTTGCATCATGAAGCGCTCCGCTTTCTATTTCTATTACTTCCGATTTTGCTTCTCTAATTGATTTCTTTAAAACCTTATTTAAACGTTCGTCGCAATTAACAGGATTTGTCTCCTGCAGAAGTTTCCATTCAAAATAGATTTTCCTCTTATTGCAAATTTCTTCACACAACTCATTAAGGTCTTCGTATGCTTTTGATAATTTCTTTTTATTTGTGCTTCTAAAATCAAGCGTGCACAATACTTTTGAAGGAATAACATTGCCAGCCGGATTTTGGATATCCAAATTACCAACAGTAGCAATTAAATTACTTTTTTTAGCGGAAGCTAATTTTTCAACTGCTAAAATAAATTCAGCAGCAGCACATAATGCATCTGAACGCATCTTCATGGGTATGGTGCCGGCGTGTCCTGCAATTCCGGTAAATTCAATGCTCACTCGTTTTTGGCCAGTAATAGTTGTTACGATTCCCGCAGCAATATTATTTTTATATAAAACCACCCCTTGCTCAATATGTATTTCATAATATCCCAGCCATTTTTTTGCCGGAATGACGTCTTGGATAAGTTTGGCATTATCGTAACCCATATTTTTCAAAACGTCGTCCAGGATAATTCCGTCATGATCTTTCATCTCCAAAAGAATCGGCGTAAAATTACCTGCAACAACCTGGCTTCCTAAGAACGGGTGATTGAATCTAACGCCTTCTCCATCGCTAAACGCAATAAGTTCAATATTGAACGGAATTTGCGATTGCTGCTCAATGAGTTTTTCTATAACCCCCAACCCTGTTAATATGCCGAGCACTCCATCATATTTACCTGCATTTACTACAGTATCAAAATGAGAACCTATGACAAAAGTTTTTGCGTCTTTTTTTTCTGAGCTAAGTCTTCCCCTCACATTTCCCATGTTGTCGATTGAGGTTTGCAGACCAGCCTCCTTCATCCATGACTCAATTGTGTTACGGCACTTACCAAAAGCTTCCGTACCAAATAGTCGACTTAAATAATCATTTTCATCACTAAACGAGGCAAGCTCCTGGATTCTTTTTTCAATATTTTCTGCTCTCAGTTTATAACTTGTCATTTGTATTGTTATTCGTATTTATAATTTCATAAAAGCTCCTGGCTTTTTGATTGAATGAAAACGGTAAATATAAAAAACAAAAATTTAACCTCTTTTTAAATAATTCTGCAACTACCTATACACGTTGGTGGCATATGTAAGCGGTTTTTTATAATTGGTAATGTTACCGGCAGTAACTTAATATTCCCTTAATACTGCCGTAACCTTTTGGTCACATTGGAAACTTTACTTTGCATTACTAATTCCTGTTTTCAATTAACTGACGAACTTATTTGTTTACCATTAAATTCCATGTCATGAAAGCAATCTCATATTTCTTCCAGAAAATTATTATCCGGATTTTTCTTCAACGATTATCAGCATTTTACTCTCCGCTTAAGTTTTACAAAGTGCAATTATAATGCAGTCCAAAAAACGTAAGGTAGAAATCCTTGTTTTAAGTGATGTGCATTTAGGTACCTACGGTTGTAATGCAAAGCAACTGTTGCAATATCTTAAAACCATTAAGCCCAAAACAGTAGTGCTTAACGGCGACATTATTGACATCTGGCAATTCAGCAAAAGATACTGGCCCAAAAGCCATATGAAAGTTATAAAACATATTATGGGATGGATGGGCAAAGGCGTTAAGATATATTATGTTACCGGTAACCATGATGAGATGCTGCGAAAATTTGTGGGATTTAAAATTGGTTCATTACAGGTAGTAAATAAAGTAGTACTTCCTTTAGCGGATGATAAAAAAGCATGGTTTTTTCATGGCGATATTTTTGACGTAACTATGCAACATTCTAAATGGCTGGCTAAACTTGGTGCCATTGGCTACGATACATTAATCGTCATAAATATGTTTGCCAATTTCATTTCAGAAAAAATATTTAAAAGAGGAAAGTTATCCCTGTCAAAAAAGATTAAGAACAGCGTTAAGAGCGCTGTGAAATTCATCAACAATTTTGAGGCTACTGCGGCAGACATTGGCATATCCAATAAATATGATTACGTGGTTTGCGGACACATTCATCAGCCGGAGATGAGAGAGATAACCAACCACCACGGTTCCATTATTTATTTGAACTCAGGCGACTGGATTGAAAACCTTACTTCACTCGAATATAATGATGGGAAATGGATGATTTACAAATATAATGAAGCGAATATAACGGATAGTATAGACGAAGAAGTTGATGATTATGAGCCCGGCAACAAAGAACTCTTCAAAAACATGCTGCAGGAATTTAATATGATGAACATCACATGAAAATATTATACGCCATACAAGGAACCGGCAACGGGCACATCAGCAGGGCGAGGGACATCATTCCCTTACTTGAAAAGAAAGGCGAGCTTGATGTGTTAATAAGTGGCACAGAAGCTGATGTTGACCTGGGCTTTCCCGTGAAATATAAATTAAAAGGAATGAGTTTCGTGTTTGGGAAAAAAGGCGGTATCGATTTAGTTTCCACTTATAAAAAAGCGAAGCTTAAAAGATTCTATAAGGAAGTAAAACAAGTCCCGGTGAAAAATTATGATATCGTAATAAACGATTTCGAACCGGTAACGGCATGGGCTTGCTACTTCAATCATAAACCCTGCATTGGGCTCAGCCACCAGGCCGCGGTGTTAAACAAAAAAAGTCCACGGCCCGCTGAAAAAGATATTGTAGGTAAATCTATCCTAAACAATTATGCACCGGTTACAGAAAAATACGGTTTTCATTTTAAGGCATACGATGATAAGATTTTCACACCAGTCATTCGCGATGAAATAAGGAATGCTGATATTATATTGCTTCCTCACTATACAGTGTATTTGCCTGCTTATGATGATGATAAAATCGTGAAAGTTCTTAAAGAAATTAAAGAGGTGAAGTGGGAAGTGTTTTCAAAGCATACAAAGAAAGCTTACTCGAAAAATAATGTGTTTATCAGGCCTATTAATAATACAGAATTTATAACGAGTCTCGTAACATGCACCGGGGTATTGTGCGGAGCTGGTTTTGAAACGCCTGCCGAAGCCTTATTTCTAAGAAAGAAATTAATGGTGATACCTATGAAGGGACAATACGAGCAACAATGCAATGCGGCTGCGGTTAAAGAGATGGGAGCACCTGTGCTGAAGAAATTAAAAATGTCGCGGGTTGAAAAAATAGATGATTGGGTCACTAACGGACGAATTATTCCTGTTGATTATCCAAACATTACCGGGGCAATTATAGATGAAGTCTTTAAAAACTTTACAGCCACCGCAACTCACCCGCTTTCCTTAGCCAATCAACTCCCTGAACCGGATAAAAAAATACGGCAATTAAGATTAGGAAATATACTGCATCAAATTACCGGTTAATATATATGCTGTTGAAACGAGAAGATTTTGGGAATGATTTCACGTGGGGGGTTGCTACGGCTGCATACCAGGTTGAAGGCAGTTATGATGTGCATTCAAAAGGGAAGTCTATTTGGGATGTTTT
>NZ_JBMQQG010000061.1:0-16897 GCF_057362405.1 Ginsengibacter sp. | reverse complement strand
CATGGCAAACTTCTTGTGTTGCTTTCAAAAAAAATAATCATGAGCACAGGAACTAAAAACAAAACGAGCCCTGCCGCTTTCGGAGGAAATGAGGTGAAGAAAGAACCTACAGGAAAAGATAAAAAAAACAGGAACAACACCGGGCATGGAAAAGGCAGCACGAGGAAAAATGTTTCCAGGCATCCAACGACTGAGCCTAACCCTGAAGGCTAACCGAAGTAATCTTCGTTTGTGCCTCCTTAGGTACATTTTTTAATACCGTTAGCGTGGTAGCTAAATGCACCATCAATGCAGCGTGTTTTAAGGCTGCCGGGCACCTTACCACTAAAACTGAAGAAGTGAGCAGCAATAGAAAACCTATAACTTCAAAAGAATAAAAAATAGTCAATTACCAGGGTCCCCATCCCCGCCGTATTGTGCCCAACCGAAATATAGGTGCCCCCTCGCCGGAAACTGAGCAATATATCTGTCAACATCTGCTACTATAAGCCATCCAGTAAGAATACGTGCGGCAATCGATAATAATCTTAAGTGGGAATAATTGCCTGGGAGGAAAAATCGAAATTCAAGTTCCCAAAAAGAAATTCCCTTCAAAAAAATATATTCTTTTCCATTTTTCATCTTCCCTTCATGTTGGCAATATATGTTTGTTGCGTAATCATATTTAATCATTAAAAAACACTTTATGAAAATTACACTTTTATTCGCGGCAGTTCTTTTGATATCAACTGCCTCTTTCGCACAATCAGCTACTTCTGATGCAAACGCCCAGGCCACTGTTAAAGCGAATGCGGTGAGCACGGTAAACGACAAGGCAATGCGGGTCACTAAGAAAACAGAGAAAACTGTAAGCAACGGGAAGAAAGCAGCAACCGATCAGTCAAAAGGCAGCGTAAAAGCTGGAAAGAAAACTACGGCCCGTAACGCGAATGCTTCAGCCAGCTCACAAGCGGAATTGTCTTCAAATACAACAGGCGAAAGCAATAATTCAGGCAAAGATGCGTCTTTAAAAGAGCAGTCTTCAACTTCGGCCAGTACCGACGTTAACGTCAATTCCGAAGAAGTGAAAAACGGCGGCGAAAAAACTGAAAATGCAACTGCCAACGCATTGGTAAAAACCGGTGAACGCACAAAAGCAACCATGAAGTCAACGGATGAAAAGGTCGAAGCGAGAGGAACTGCAGTTAAGCAGTCTATTAAGCCGATGCCAGCATCCCTCAAAGTGAACACTCACATTGCAACGGGTGCAGGTATCAAGATTAAGTAAACAAAATATAAACAGATTTTTGCCGATTGGGCAAAAATCTGTTCTTTCAAATGACACGTAATTGCATTTTTAAATTTTTGACAGCATTGCTGGTTTTCATGACGGCAACGTCCTTTTGCTACGCTGGTGGCGGACTTCGTAAAGACTTTCCTCCTATTGCCAGCTACAAAGAATTACTATCCCTGCCGGTCGACACCATCCCGGCACCGGGAAAAATGCCGGAGGCAAAAACTGGCAACGGCCCAACGGTAACGACTATTAAAGAAGTGCCAAAAGCAAAAAAACAGGTTGCGCCGGTAGCAGTGCCTGTCCAGGTGAAAGTGAAGCCAATTAAGATCATTAAACCAAAAATCATTAGACCGGTCATTAAAATCAACTAAATTATTTTCTACCCATGAAACTTTTAATATGCCTGGCAATCGCCGGACTGATAACATTTCAGTGTGCAGGGCAAACAGCTAATCCTGCAACAAGCTCTCAAACAGATAGCACTCAGGACAACAAGCCCGACAGCGCTAAGCCCAAATCGACATTAACATTAGGCGCAGTTTATTGCATGAATGCTGATTATTACGGGCAGACAGCCCAAGAGAAATTGCCGTATGTTGCTGCTGCCGCAACGTACCACTTAAAATCGGGCATCTACTTCACAGCGCTTGCATATAAACTGGTAAACGATACCGGGAAAAGTATAGAATCCGCCTCTAACCTGGGTGCGGGTATAGACTTTAAGATCAGTAAAAAGCTATCCGCAGATATCAGTTACATTCATACTTTCTACCCGCGGTTTTCTCCTTTTTTGCAGGCAGGCAACCCGGACAATGCAAGCATTGCCCTTAGCTATGATGCATGGGTCAAACCATCAATCATTGCTGACTATTCCATTGGAAATACACCGGATATCTTTACTACTGCGGGAGTCAGCAAAACTGTCACACTTGGCAGCATCGGCAAAAAAGATGTTGTTACCATCACCCCTGCACTGAGTGTAGTTGGTGGCACACAGCATTTCTACCAGACATATATAACGCAGAAAAAACTGGCAGATAGCCTGCTGGGCATTCTCTTCACGCCTGTTACCGGCACCCAGGGGCCCGGCAGCAGTAGCTTCACGAAGGCAATCACCACATTCAATATTTTGTCATACAATTTCAAAATGCCACTGGATTATAACCGTGCCAATTACGTGGTGGAAGCAAGTTGCCTGCTCTCGATGTTGAGCAATAATACCGAGGCGGGCCCTGGAAAGATGAATTCATTTTTTAGTTTTAGTTTTTATTACCAGTTCTGAAGATTATGAAAGTGCTTATAGTTGAAGATGAGAAAAGAATAGCCGAAGAGATAGTCGCTTTCCTGGAGAAAGCACACTATCAATGCGATCATTCCGAAAGCGGAAAACAGGCCCGCCTGATGATGGGAGACAATGCTTATGATTTTATCCTTATCGATCTCGGACTTCCGGACTGCGATGGCCTGCAGGTGCTCAAAGAGGCAAAAAGCATTTGCACCCAGGCTTCCTATATCATATTAACGGCGCGTGGCGACCTGGATGATCGGATTAAGGGCCTTGATCTTGGAGCAGATGATTATTTGGCAAAACCATTCTCGTTGCTGGAATTGCAGTCGCGGATGATGGCGATCTCGCGAAGAAAATCGGGCATAAAGGATTCAATAATTGAAATTGGTGATTTCGCCGTCGATCTTCAAAAAAGAATCATTTCTCACGAGGAACAGGAAATACAGCTTTCGCGGAAAGAATTCGATCTGTTGAATTATATGCTGCTTCACCAGAACAGGCCTTTGACAAGGCTACAGCTCAGCGATCATATCTGGGGCAATTTTGCTGATGACGATTATGATTCTAATTTTATTGATGTTCATATAAAGAATATCCGCAAAAAGCTAACGCAGTATGCTCCAGCAGAATGGCTGCAAACCATCAGAGGTATAGGATACAAAATAAAAACCTGACCATGAGGCTGCTAACAAAACTCACTCTTCTCATCACATTTTCCAAACTGGCTGTCGTTATGTTGTTTGTTGCTTTGTTGCCGGTACTGGTGGGCGAAATTGCTTCCCGTTACACAAATATAAATTTGCAGGAGCAGAAGAAAAAAGTGTTGGAGATCATCAGCAAAAACGGGATAAATTATTACTTTGAGGGAGATTCAAGTTATGGCAGTTACACCATGCTGAAAGAAGAATATATCTCACTTGCATTATCGCCTGGTGCCAATGCGACTGATACCGTCGAAACTTCAAAACGGATCATTGAAAATGACACGCTCAATTATCGTGTTTTGATTCATGTATTCGATTACAAAAATAAAAGATACACACTTGAAATAGGAAAAACAGTCGCTTCGATTGGTGAGTACGACAGGTTACTGCAACGTTTTACTTTATATATTTTAATTGGCCTGATAGCAATTACGGTAATTATTGATTTGATATTCACCAACTACCTGATAAGGCCGCTTGGCACGATAATCAAAACAAAGCTTTTGCACCGGAAATTCCCTTTCAAAGAACATTTGATACCCATCAAAACAACTACAAGCGATTTTAAATATCTCGATCAATCGCTTATTGATTTAATAGGTAAGATCAAAGAAGCATTTGATAAAGAACGTGAGTTTACTTCTAATGCATCTCACGAATTGATGACACCCATCAGCATTCTCCAGACTAATATGGAAAATCTGATGATCAATTCTGAAAGGGATGAAGAGTTGCAGGAGAAGATAGCGGGCATGATGAAAACATTGAATCGCTTAAAAAAAATAGTTCATTCCCTCTTATTCATTTCACGCATTGAAAATGATCAGTTCATTATAACAAAGAAAGTGAATATTATTTCATTGATAAATGAGATGGCCGAAGAGCTCAACCTTCGCATGGAAGCAAAAAACATTGGGTTCACAATTGATGTATCTCAAAAAGTAGTGCTAAAAAACATTAATCATGATCTTCTTTTTCAGCTTATTTATAATTTGATCAATAACGCCATACGGTACAACAAAGAAGAGGGCCAAATAATAGTTTCGGATAATTTCATCCCCGGCAAATCTTATACCTTACTGATAAAAGATACAGGCATCGGGATACCCGAAAAAGACCTGGCAAATATATTTGACCGGTTCAGGAAAAGCGTACACAGCAATGAAGAGGGATATGGCCTGGGGCTTTATATTGTTAAAACAATTGCCCAATATTACGGTCTTCAGATTAATGTACAATCTCAGATCAGCGAAGGAACCGTTTTCAGTATCCTGTTTCCGGAGCAATTCCTATCTACAGCCAGCCAGTAAATTTTGTAGTCCCGAACAAGTCCGCTCATAATCTCAACTACATGGGTCTTAACTTACGCTGTTCCTGATAAAAAAGGAAGCAAACAGGATAAAATAAATCGTAAGTTCTTTCATAGACATTATTTAATCTACTATCATTTCTTCAGCTGCTAATTTTAGTTTATGAACAAAGAAGAACATTAAGAAAAAAACAAGTATTTTCACAATTGATGTGAGGGAAAAAAAACTTAATGCTGTTCGGTTAAAATTCCATAACAAGCCCTCTACTCGGCTTGCAATTATCAGTGAATTGCCTTGCAGGGCAACAAATAATCCTGCGGCTGCTCCATTTTCCTACTTCTTATTTTTAATCAAAAGGAGATTTTTTATAAGAGACCTGGAACACTTGTTGATAACAACAAAATAATTGTTCTTTTTGTAGCAGTTATTTCTTTAGTGGGTCCAATTCCCGCCGTTATTCTTTAAAAAATTATAGGAAGAAAAGTATACACGTTTCAAGGGAGATTAAGTCTTTGATATGCTATTCGAACTCGGTTAGTGATCAACGCTAACCAGCAGTTGTCCCATGTAGCCAAGAAAAGGCGGCAAGGAGCTCAACAATTTGATTACCGGTACAATGAGTAGCATTTCTCTTTACCAGGCTGAAATCGGTTTATTCCCGCTTGTCTTTCAATTCTGAATAAAAGCTTAAATAATATGTGAAGGAAAGTAAAACTTTATACACGTTGATTCCAATGTTACTGGATTCTGGAAATATAATTGGGATTTAGCTCCGGACATTTAATGCAACGTTTCCTTTAATCTTTGTGTCACAATAACAAAACTTGGGAATGCAAAAGTTATACTTGGTAATAGGATTTTCAATCCTGCTATTTTCCTGCAGGAAAAGTGATCCCGTGATGGCCTCAAACTGTAACAATTTGGCCGGAAGTATTATTGGCCACTGGGATCTTGTAGCCAACAGATTCTATTCGGTCCCTGGTAATCCAGATCCCAGCTGGCATCCAGTTGATAAGAGCAACGCCGTTACGATTGAATTCTCAACTGATTCTTCATTCAGCTATAATGCCAACTACAACTTCACTATGAATGATTATAACCGGTTTACCGTAATTGATTCAGCAGATTTCAGGATCTATCCTACAAGTCCGCCTCCAGGCGGGAATTTCCCCCACTATCCTTCAGTCTTTGTGAAAATGAATACCCCCAATGAAATTGTACTTACGTACATGGGAGTAGATGCCGGTGTGCAAGAAAAATATACCTACAATTGTTCTCCCTAATATTTGGTCCGCATCAATCTACTTTAGCCTGCTATAGTTCGGTGTGATTTGCATGAACAATAGCCGTATAAATACACGAATGCCGGCCTGTTAGAAGGTGCATGCAAAAATGAAGGTTTCAACGGAGAGTCTGATATTCATCTACCGAAACATCCAAAAAAAAGCAGGAATAGCTATTTATGTAATGTAATCCTCGAAATAGTATTTGCTTTGAAAAATGGAGCTGTTAACGGGAGTAATCCATACCATCCTTCGAAAGATGCACGCCGTTACCTTTAATCTTACTTAGAGTTACCTGGATAAAGAATTGTCCATAAGTGGAAGCTTTTACCATGATCCATTCAGTGAAGCAACGAACACCAGTTCGCTTTTATACCATTTACTCAATATAATGGCGCAGATTGCTGTCATTTGTAATTCATCATCCATCGCTGGTAAAAGCTTCCGCTTCTTTGCACCCGAATACACTTATATCTTTAGGATCATGATTATACATCGCAACATTTGGAGCCCCAAAAAAATGAAAATAGCTATTTAATACGTGATGTGTTGTGAAAAGGTACCCTTCAAAAAAAGGAGGTTTCAAAGGGGAGGATTTAGTACCACCAACATGACCATGCGCACCTGACAATTTAAAAGTCATATTAACTGAAGGTGTACCGGGATTTTATCCGGAATTTTGCACTGGGATAAACGGCAACATTTTATAGTAGCTCAGTAATTTTTTGATTCCATTCACTATCGGGATGAAGGGTGTGTTTGTTTTCCTTTAAAAACTGTAGGCCCCACTCGCGTAACACTGCTAAGCCAGGTAATAAGGTCCTACCCCAATCAGTTAATTCATACTCCACCCTCGGAGGTGTTTCATTGTAGGCTCTGCGACTAATCAGGTTATCCTCTTCCATTTCATTAAGTTGTTCTGTAAGTACCCTGGTCGAGATGTCTGGGATAACTGATAGAATATCCTTAAAACGCAACGGTTTTTTTTGTAAATGCCAAAGAAGTAACGGTTTCCAGTGCCCGTCTATCATACGTAAATAAGCAGTAACAGGACACCTTATAGGATATTTTTTCATTTGTCTGTATTATAATTTTTCAATACTTACGAATATAAAGTAATTATCTTTGAATTTCCTAATTTTATAACACACTTTTTTCCCCCTTAAAAAAGCTAGGTTGCGATATGAGAATATTCTGTGAGAATTATTTATACAGCAGTGCGGCAATCATTGTGGTTTGCCGGGATTTATTGATCTAATTCTGGAGGCCCAAATGATACGGTTCAGACAAAAAACCTTATGCATCATGCATCCACTTTCTGAACGCCGGCGCAGTTTCCTGGCTGATGACAATAGAATGATTTATTTCAGGAATGGTAATATCGATCAGCAGCTTCACTTTTTCAAAAGCCTTAAAGCTTTTTACATAATTGATATTGACAATATGCTGGCGGTTTACACGAAAGAAAGTAGTATCGTCTAATTCTTCTTCCAACTCACTTAATATTTTATCTGAAATATATTTTTTTGAACAATTATCTATTACATACACGAGTTTGTTTTCGGTATACATTAAAGCAACATCTTCCAACCGTAAGGCAATATTTTCCAGGCCCTTTTTTACAAGCAATCTTGTTTTCTTTCTTTTATTAACGAATTTCAAAAGGTTCTCAACAGGCATATTTGCATTGGTATGAGAAAAATGCTCCCGCAGCATACTGTATTTCAGCAGGGATTTTTCAAGATCGGGTGTGTCAACCGGTTTCAGCAAGTAGTCGATACCGTTATTCTCAAATGCCATCATCATATAATCATCATAGCCTGTTATAAAAATTACAGGAGACTGAACACCGGTCTGCCTGAATATGTCGAAAGATAAACCATCCGTTAACTGAACATCACTAAATATTATATCCGCTTCGGGGTGTTCTGTTATATACTCTATGCTTTCTTTCACGGACTTCAACCTGGCTTGTATATTTACCGGCGTTGATACTTGGGAAAGTTTTTTTACCAGCACTTCCATTGCCGGTTTTTCGTCTTCAATAATAAGGGCGTTAAGCATGGCTACAGGTTTGATTTAATTAATGGGAGTTTTACAGTGAATTCGTTATCTGTTGTTTCTATAAGTATATCTTTATTGCATACAAGCCTGTAACGGGAACTAAGATTACGCAGGCCTATGCCGGTTGAATTAACCACGTAAGGCTTAGCCTTTTTATTGTTCTTTACGTGTATATATTCCCCATTCAGAATAACTTTTATGTACAAAGGATCTGCATCGGTAAACTCGTTGTGCTTAATTGCATTCTCAACAAGAAGGTGCAAAGCATAAGGCAATATCATCAGGGTACCTTCATGATGACTACTGAGGTCCGTTGATAAATGAAGTTTATTATCGTGCCGCACCTGCAACATAAAAAAATAGTTCTCTATAAATTCAAGCTCTCCCTGCAGGGTAATCAATTCCCTGTCTTTGTTGATCAAAAAATATTTATATACAGAAGCAAGCTTGGCGTTAAACTCATGAGCTGTTTGGGGATCATTCAGTATAAGATAAGAAAGTATATTAAGAGAATTGAAAATAAAATGTGGCTCCAGTTCATTTTTTAGAACCGACATTTCTGCCCTGGACCGCTCCCAATCGAGCTGGTCAACGATCTTTGTATAAAGGACCCGCTGTGTACTTAGAAACAATATTTCATAAAGGAGCGTAAATAATAAAACTGCCAAAGAAGAAAAAGCAACGCATTTGAATACAGGAGACCAGTTAAAGTTTTCTTTTGATATTCTATACCAGGCAATGGAAAATATGCCTGAAATAGCGGTCCCGAATAATCCTCCTATTAAAGAAACAGAAAAGACTTTGGCGACAGGGTTACGAAAGGTCCTGGATAAAAAACGGGTTTTGCGGTGCACCCAGCTTGCTCCTGTCCAGAGGCAATAAGAAAGTAAAATATAATATAAGTTTATTGCGATTAACTCCATGACTGAGTATTGGATATATGATATAATTCCTGAAAAAAAAGGAATCACTATTCCCAGCAATGGAATAAACACCAATCGCAAATATTTATCCTTGATCATAGCAGCCCTGGTTAAGATTCAATTAAAAAAACGTGGATTTCAATACGTCAACCATGAATTCCATATCAATTGGCCCTCTCGGTGAAGCATAACAGGTATATCGCTTTCGGACTGCCTGTTTTTGACTGACCGACCGAGGACAAAACGATCTGTGCGCGGCTCTGCCAGGTCCGGATAATAAAGGTCATAGCTGAAATTTTCATTATCCAGTTCCAGGAATCTCTGAAATCTGTCAGCTTTGGAAAAGCCGGGATTTTCCCGCGCGAGATGGACGGCACGACCAAGTTTGGTCTTCAAGGCAGCTGGCTGATCTTTCAGCAAAGTAAATGTAACTACAGGCATAATCAGTTTTCGGTTAAGGCGGTGATAGTCATTTCAACATTAGCTTTTAACGGCAGTTCTAAAACCGCGATACAGGTCCTTGTCGGATAATAGCTTTGAAAGTAGGTTTTATAAATATCGTTAAGGCGTCCAAAATTCCCCATGTCTTTTAAATAAACAGTAACGCACAGGATATTGTCCAACGTCAGCTTTTGTTCAGACAGTACCGCATCAATATTTTTAAATATCTGCCTTACCTCGAGATCAAAATCATCGGCCAGTTTACCGCCCTGGTCAATTCCCACCTGGCCTGATAAGAATAAAAAACCGTTGGCTTTTACGCCTGTGCTGAAAGGCCCCGGTGAAACAGCTAATTTAGCTGATTGTATAGATTCAATTTTCTTCATTAGTTTATTTTATAAAGTTTTAATAGTTACAAATATAAAGTAATTATTTTTAAATTTCCAAATTTTCCTTATAATTCTGGCACATGCAAATTTATATTCTGACAACTGCGTATAGCGGTTTGGGTTACCAGCTACCTTCCAGGTCTCAGTACCTGAGCTGGTCTAAAGAGTATTTTTTTTTGATAAGTAGTTATTATAGTTGAAACTTGTACCAACAGAATCAATGAAATCGATAACGTAAAATAAAAAGCACATTGGCTATATAGCATTGCATCTGTGTAGAAGATTCCGCATAATCCCAATGACTTTTATAGTCAGCGTACAACAGACGATAAAAAGTGGTTCTCTCGCATATATTCGCTCGTATCTCTTCTGTAAATGATTCAAGACAAATAGGATGATCCACAACTTTCTTCCAAAAAGATGAGTACCATAGTTGTAAATTCTTTAATAGTTGTTGTAGGATAGAATAATCTCTTTAATATATAATAGAGAACGGGTGGCATAAATAGCAATAAATTCCTCTAAAACCATCTATAGATAAGCTTCTTGAGGGAATACACCACGAAAAATAGTTTGGGATTTTTCCTAAGAAACAGGGCAAAAAAGACAAGTAAATTGGGATTTTTCCCAAGAAATTTCGGTATATTATAATAAAGGGTGATAAAAAGGATGGTTATTAAGATCATCTTATTTTTTACCCAGAAACATAACAAAAAAGTGCGCTGGCCCTAATAAAAACACTATGAGCTCAACTTTTTGTTATACTAATGCTGAAACTAATTAACCTTAAAAAAATACAAAACCCCTGAAAACTTCATCAATAATTATCCCAGGCGGTACCAATTACTTATCTGATGCATTGAAGGAATTGCCGGTAAACTGGTTATTTAACAAAGGGGTCACGGGATGCGGCGGAACAACTATTGCTCTCACTAATGATACCCCTACAGTGATATGTGTGCCATATGTTAGCCTGGCAGATAACAAGTCAATTCAATCCAAAAATAATAAAAACCTATACGCACAGGAAGTATTTGCGGTACATGGAAGCATTACGGCCAAAGAGTTCTCAAGTTACCTGCAGAGGGCAACAGTCCCAAAGATAATGGTGACCTACGATAGCTTATTACGTGTTATGGAACAAATCAAACCTTCGGATTATTTTATTCTGATTGATGAATACCATTGTTTGTTCACACATTTCAGTTACCGAAAGAAAGCAGCACTCGTTGTCTTGAACAACTACAAAGCATTTAATAGTTTCACGTTTATGACCGCCAACCGGTATATGAAGAATTTACACTGGAAGAATTAAAAGACGTGGATGTGGTAAATGCCGCCTGGGAAGAAAGCTTGCCGGTGAAAGTTAAAATAGTGAAGTGCAAAAACGGAATTGAAAAGACAATCAAAAACCAGATAGATGGGATACTTAAAGGGACTTATGAGGGTAATTATTACTTTTTTGTAAACTCAGACGGGTTTATGAAAAAAATGATAACCAATTGTAAACTCACCAACCAAAATTGCCGGGTAATTTATTCTGAAAATAATGAGACGGTACTTCCAATTTCGAGGGGCAAGGCCACAGATGAGCCAAAGAAAATAAACTTCATAACCTCCTGTGCTTTTGAAGGATCAGATTTCTATGATGAGAACGGTAAAATAGTTATTGTGTCCGATGGCAATAACCCTAATACGCTCGTAGATATTTCAACTCAATTTCTACAAATAAGCGGCAGGATCCGAAATTCCCAATACCGGGGACTAATTTATCATGTCGTAAGCAGAACCCGTTATTCAGAAAAGCTGTCCTACACCCAATTTAAAAAAAGGATGGAAACCGATATCAAAGATGAACAATCAATGGTTGCAGACTTAGGTCGTATGGAAAATCCTGACAACAGGATAAATGCTGCTGCGGCATTGGATCTGAGATTTTTCCAAGTGGACAAAGATTCAAAAACAATTACATCCGATTTAAACGCATCAAAAATCGATTTATACAATTACCGTATCCTGAATGAAGATTATATTTCATTGACCATCCTTCGTAAACAATATGAAAAAAATAATATTTGTGTAGATAAGTGGATTTTTAATGCTGCCAAAACGGAATTAATACCAATGGATGATATTACCAATTTTGAAGAGACAGTAAAAGAATTAAAAATCATTAGTGAATATAAGCCAGGCACGATTGGCAATTATTGTTATCCAGCTTATAAAGCAGCGGCGCTGAAAACTTATGATTTCATTGAAGATGCGATAACCCTTTTGGGATTCGATGGAATAGAGAAGTTAAAATATAAATTAAGCGATATAAAAAGAAAAATCGTTCAACTATCGCCCAGGACATCTGAAACGGCAGATGTGGCCCGGATTGCAAAATTATTCCGGATTAACACTAACTTTTCTACCGGAAGTGTTCTTACCTGCGATTATATAAAGAAGACAAGGACAAGATTTAAGAATGAGTAGTTTGATTAAAATTGTAAGCGCCTTCAATATTTCTTTAAAAGAATTTTTCAGTGAGGGATTCCACTAACTTTTAAAATTGTTTGCCCTACAAGTTACGATTGGAAAAATCAAATATTCTTGGCGGAAGTTTTAAAAAATCGAATTTAATGATGTCATATGTTCCCCGCGTTCCTATCCGTCCCCTGTAATGTCCCCTCTAAACAAAAAAAATCTTGAAAGCTAATGCCATCAAGACTTTATAATTAAATCCGTTACCCGACCTGGATTCGAACCAAGACAAGCAGAATCAGAATCTGCGGTACTACCGTTATACTATCGGGCATTGATAATGCAAATATAAGAGTTGTATTATTTCTTTTAAAATCCCCCTTGCAGGATTTATATTAAACACTAAGTGTAGTAAATGAATCGGGAAAAAATTTCCATGTAGGTACAATCATTTGTAACCAGATCCTTTTTAGATGAGGGCATTCAACGATTATTAACAGGAATGTAGTAACAAGCCGGCTCAAAACTTTTATTTTTGCATTGTAGTTTCCTATTGTAACAGGCGGCGTGGGGAAACAAGGCGATTCAATTGAAGTTGTAATTACAAACTTAAATTGCCTTATGTCAAAATTTGTTTCTCACTTTTCTTTAACAACTCTTCCTGTTATTAACACGTATATCTGTAAAATTATGAACATGAAATCTCTTGGTATTTTGTTTATTACATCTGCATTAATGGTAGCACTTACATCATGTGCTCAAAGGTCCGATAACAAGCCTTTTCAAACGGCTGATAAAAAGCAGGATCTTTCTAAATACAGTAAAGCCTATTTTGCCGCCGGCTGTTTCTGGCATGAAGAGGCTTTATTTGAAAGTGTGAAAGGTGTAAAGGAAGCTGTTTCGGGCTATGCAGGCGGAACCACTTCCAATCCGACGTACGAAGAAGTTGCCACCGGAAACACCGGTCATGCAGAAAGTGTAGAAGTGTATTATGATCCTTCACAGATTAGCTATGAAACATTGCTAAATGTATATTTCGCCGGCCAAAACCCTACGCAGGTAAATGGACAGGGACCTGATTTGGGAACGGAATATCGCTCTATAGCTTTTTATACAAACGATGCGGAGAAAAAAGCAATAGAACAAAAGATTCAGCAAATGAATGCTTCCGGAAAATATAAATCGCCCATTGCTGCACAGGTTGTGCCTTTGAAAAAGTTTTGGGCTGCTGAAGACTATCACCAGGATTTCATTGCTCACAATCCCAACCAGGGATACGTTCAAGCGGTATCAATTCCCGAAATAAGAGAATTTCAAAAAGAATATCCGCAATTGATTAAGCCTGATCACAAGTTTTAGGTACTTTTCGATAGTATTTTTTTATAAGCATAGTTAAATAAATTCATCATCTTTAGTTCACCAAAAAAGATGCGATTGAATATTTTTTAACAAATGCCTATTATGAGATTACCCTCGCTTGATTCTCTTATAACAAAAACGTTTTTCACTTTTAGGAGATTTCCATTTGCTTTAGCCGCCGCGACATGCGGTTGCATATACTGTGTATTGTTTGTAAACCTGCGTTACGACGTGGAGAAATCGCATTACTATTATACCAACATTATAATGAGTTGCTATTTAGGAATGCTGTTGTTTATTGCATTGCAAATTTATATTGAGCAAAAAAAATTAAAGTTTATAACAGGTATTGCGTTAAAACTATTATCAGTTGGTATAATCATTTGCTACTATTTTACATTGCCCGAAAAGTTCATGGTTATTAGTTTTACGAGGTTTTCACTATTTATTATAGCATTACATTTATTAATTGCATTTGTTCCATTTACCTATAAAGGCGGGTTGAACGGTTTCTGGCAATACAATAAAATTATTTTCTTAAGAATACTAATTTCGGGCTTATATACAATTGTTCTTTACCTGGGCCTTGCATTGGCTCTTCTTGCCATCGAAAAATTATTTAATGTCAATGTCAACAGTAAACTATATACTGACCTATGGATATGGTTAGCCGGAATTTTCAATACCTGGTTTTTCCTGGCGGGAATTCCTTTAAATTTCCCGGAACTTGATTTAAAAACGGGTTATCCAAAGGGATTAAATATTTTTACCCAATACATATTGTTGCCGCTTGTAAGTATATACCTGCTTATTCTCTATGCGTACATGTTTAAGATCATCATTACTGCACAATGGCCTGTAGGATGGGTTTCCTATCTCGTGATAGGCTTTTCCGTTGGTGGCATTTTATCATTGCTGCTTATATACCCGGTTCGCAATGATGAAAATAATAAATGGATTTTAATATTCTCCCGCTTTTTCTATTTCGCTTTATTTCCTTTAATCATTTTATTATTTCTTGCAGTTAAAAGAAGAATAAATGATTATGGAATAACCGAGCAACGATATTTTATTCTGGTGCTTGCCCTTTGGCTTTTATTTATAGCAGTCTATTTTCTTGTTTCAAAATCAAAAAACATTAAACTCATTCCGGTTTCTCTTTTTATTCTTACCGTGGCAGCATCCTTTGGACCATGGGGAGCGTTCTATGTTTCTTTGGCCAGCCAGGAAAGTCACCTGGAATCCCTACTTGGTAAATATTCAATGCTTTATAACAAGAAGATTACAGAGGCAAGAGATTCTATAGCTTTTACAGATCATAAACAAATCAGTTCCATCATCAACTACCTGGTGGAGGTTCATGGATACAAAACATTGCAGCCCTATTTTGCACAAAATCTTGATTCTTTATTTAAAAATATGCAGGATGATTATGACTATACTAAGGTGAAAGAGATTCACAGGCTGATGAAAATTTCTTATGTGGCAGAATATCAAACAGGGCCAAATGAAAATGAAAATACTTATGTGGAGTTTTATCCAAAATCAACCAACAACATCTTTGCAATAAAGGGATACGACTATTTTATCGCAAATTATAACCCTTATATCTCCGAAGCCAATGACACAATTTGCAACTCTTACCTGCTGGAGAAAAATTGGATTTCAGTTTGCTTTAACCCTAAGAATAAAAATATTGTTATTACGACGACAAAAGATTCATCCTTAACATTCAATGTATCCTCACTATTGAACTCATTGCAAAAGAAGTACGGTGATAACAGATCGGTTCCGGCGAATGAAATGATTTTAAGTTCTGAAAACACTTACCTGAGGGCAAAAATTATTTTCAATTCAATTCATTTTGAAAATAACAATAACGAAAATTTACATTTAGGATTTAATGCGACAATTTTTGTGAAAGAAGAATAGATTGCTTTCTTAACTCCTGATGCAAAACAATATGCCAGTACATCATAAATCGCCGGAAATATATCCCCAATACTTTGCATAATAACCAATAATTGTGTTCAAAATTATTCTTATTTGAAAGTTAGCGTTCATCCAGGTGTCAGGCCATTCAAGCAAACTTTCAGTTTCAATATTCCGTCTAAGTGGCCAGCCCCCTTTATGCTTTATACCTTATACCTGATGCCGCAAACGTTATCCATTATACAACGCAACATATACCTTTTACCTTGTAACTTCTCCCTTTTACCCAATGCCTCTTCCCTAATCTCCAATACCTTATTTTTGCAAAAAAATTAATTTATGCAGGCATTACTTGTAATACACAATCTATTAAGATGGGTGATTATTATTTTTGGCTTCTGGACTGTAATAAGCGCCGTTAGTGGGCTTTCGGGGAAAAAAGTATTCACACCCTCAGATGGAAGAAGTAATTTCTTTTTCATGTTGGGCATGGATATTCAATTGCTGGTGGGCCTCGGGCTTTACTTCAGTGGAGTTTGGTTCGACCAGTTAAAACATCTCGGTGATGCAATGAAAGACGCCAATCTTCGCTTCTTTACAATGGAACATGAAGTAATGATGATAATTGCATGGGTGTTGGTGCATGTGGGAAGGGTAATGGTTAAGAAAGCTCCGCTCTCTTCTGCAAAATTTAAGAAAAGCCTTATTTTTTTTGGAATTGCTTTGTTGTTAATACTAATTGCCACACCGTGGCCGTTCAGAGAAGCAGTAGCAAGACCATGGTTCAGGTGGTTTTAGAATAAAAAATTGAAAATTCAAAAATGATTGACGAGCAGAAAGAGAGACCAATAATCCTTATAACAAATGATGATGGCATAACCGCACCGGGTATACGCAATTTGGTTGAAGCGGTGAAAGACCTTGGTAAAGTAGTAGTAGTAGCCCCCGATAAACCTCAAAGTGGCATGGGACACGCCATTACAATTGGCGTTCCTTTAAGACTGAATAAAGTTGAGGATATGTTTGAAGGTGTTGAATCGTGGCAAACGAGCGGCACACCGGTTGATTGCGTGAAGCTTGCCGTAGATAAAATATTACACCGCAAACCCGATATTTGCCTTAGTGGCATTAACCACGGAGCCAACCATTCTATAAACGTTATTTATTCCGGAACGATGAGCGCCGCCATGGAAGCATCTATTGAAAGCATTCCGTCTATTGGTTTTTCGTTATTAGATTATAGGTTCGAGGCTGACTTTACCGCTGCAAAATTTTACGTACATAAAATAGTACAGAGCCTGCTGAAAACAAAAATGCATAAGCATCTTTTATTAAATGTGAATATACCCTCGGTCCCCTTGAATGAAATGAATGGGATAAAAGTATCGAAACAGGCGTATGCAAAATATGATGAAGATTTTGATGAACGTCTTGACCCGCATGGGAAAAAATATTACTGGCT